>CAJGEB010000053.1 GCA_904502045.1 uncultured Oscillospiraceae bacterium | reverse complement strand
TATTTTCAGAAGAAAGAAAAGGTTTTTTTACAAAATATTGAGCGTTTTAACAAAAAAGTAATCCCCAAGGCAAACACCTTGGGGATTTTGGCTGCCCGACTAGGATTCGAACCCAGACAAACAGAGTCAGAGTCTGTCGTGCTACCATTACACAATCGGGCAATCTGGAAAGCGTATATATAATACTACATAAAACACGGCTTGTCAAGTAGGAAATTAAAAAAATGTGAGAGAAATCTTCGAGATGTAAAGGAATAAAAAATCTTTGAAATGAATATTAATTATTGGACGTGCATCGAAGTTAGGAGGTTATAAGGATGGATAGAAGTTTTGAGGAATACACAGCGGGACTCACTACTGCAGAGGCAGAAAAAAGGCGTGAAAAGTACGGAGAGAACGTACTCAAGGGGAAAAAGAAGGCGGGAGCCGGAGTAATATTTTTTTCTCAGTTTAAGGATGTGCTTGTACTTATACTCCTTGCCTCGACGGTTATTTCTGTTTTAATGAAGGAATACGTAGAGGCGCTTACTATAATTGCAATAGTATTTTTGAACGCAACGGTAGGATTTATACAGGAGTACCGCACAGAAAAAACGCTTGAGGCATTAAAAAGGTTAGCTGCACCGACGGCGAGAACAATAAGGAACGGTAAGGTTTGCGAGATAGAGGTAAAGAATATAGTTCCCGGCGATGTGATACTCGTGGAAGAGGGAGATAAATGTCCTGCGGATGCAAAGATAATTGAAACGTTTGGTATGGCTGCGGACGAGTCGCTGCTCAGCGGAGAATCAGTTCCTGTGGAAAAGGGGATTTCATCAAATGCGGAAATAGGTGAAATTTTCATGGGAACGGTAATAACCAAAGGTCACGGAAAAGCGGTGGTAGTACGCACGGGAATGTCCACAAAAATGGGAGCAATAGCCGGAATGCTTTCTGATATAGAAGAGGGCAAGACTCCGCTTCAGGAGAAGCTGGCGTCGATGGGAAAGGTCATATCGGTGGGGTGTCTGCTGATATGTATTGCAGTAACGCTTATCGGAATAATCCGAGGCGAAGAGATATTCAATATGTTTTTGACGGGACTTTCTCTTGCGGTAGCAGTCATTCCTGAGGGACTTCCTGCAGTGGTGACCATTGCGCTTGGGCTGGGAGTTTCAAGAATGCTTAAGAAAAAAGCACTTGTGCGCCGGCTTCACGCAGTAGAAACGCTTGGATGCTCTGACGTTATCTGTTCTGATAAGACGGGAACCCTTACCGAAAACAAAATGACGGTAAAAGAGGTATATGTCGGGGAAGACATTATTAATATTTCCGCGAGCTCAAAACTGACAGAGGGGAATTTTTACATAAACGGGGAAAAGATAAATATTCGCGACCGTGCCGATTTCACATTGCTCTCCTACATAGCGGTACTTTGTAATAACGCAAAGCTTTTAGTTGAAGAAAAAAGCGGGAAAACTACGGGTTGGAAGGCTGTGGGGGATCCTACCGAGGCAGCACTTACGGTAATGGCGGCAAATGCGGGAATTTTTGAGCAAAATGCAGCACGGTACTACCGAAAAATAGGGGAAAAGCCGTTTGACTCGGAGCGAAAAATGATGTCGGTTGAAGTAAAGGACGAAAGGGGGAACAAGTATCTTTTTGTGAAGGGAGCTCCCGAGATTTTACTTGAGCGCTGCCGATATCGCTATACTGTAAGCGGTAACATTCCTTTAAATATTGAGGAGAAGAAAAGGCTTGAAGCAGTAAATGAGGAGATGAGCAGTAAAGCGCTCAGAGGACTTGCGTTCGGATATAAAAAGATGAGGTCGGCGGGGGACAGCGCAGAAACGGAGCTTGTATTTGTTGGAATTGCGGGAATGATAGACCCGCCGAGAAAGGAAGCGGCAGCAGCGGTAGCAAAGTGCAAAAGTGCGGGAATAAGACCGATAATGATAACGGGTGACAGTAAAAATACTGCACTTGCAATAGCAAAGCAGCTGAAAATATGCACAAGCTCAGGAAGAGCGGTAACCGGAGCCGAGATAGATGCAATGAATGACACGCAGTTTATGGATACGGTGAGGAAGGTATCGGTATTTGCGAGGGTAAGTCCTGCTCATAAGCTGCGGATAGTGAAGGCGCTGAAGGCACAGGGACACATAACCGCGATGACGGGCGACGGAGTTAACGATGCGCCTGCGATAAAAGAGGCGGATATAGGAGTAGCGATGGGAAAGGGCGGTTCCGACGTAACAAAAGAAGCTTCAGGAATCATTTTGCTCGACGACAATTTTGCTACCCTTGTCACCTCGGTTGAAGAGGGAAGGATAATATACAGTAACATCAGAAAATTCATCCGTTATCTTTTATCCTGCAATATAGGGGAAGCACTTACGATGTTTTTGGGAATGCTGATGGGTATGCCTGCGATACTTCTTCCGATACAGATACTCCTTGTCAATCTCGTCACAGACAGCCTACCCGCTATTGCGCTCGGTTTTGAGCCGGGGGAAAAAGCGGTAATGCGAAAGAAACCGCGCAAAAAAGAAGAGGGAATCTTTTCGGGCGGACTTTTGTCCACGATAATTTTCAGAGGCTGCTTCATCGGAATCTCCACCCTTTCTGCCTATGTGTACTTTCTGCGAAAATTTTCAGATACGCGTCTTGCGGGAACGGCAGCACTCGTAACGCTGATAATGGCGCAGCTTATACACGTGTTTGAGTGTAAAAGCGAAGAAAAAGGACTGTTTGGAATCAATCCCCTAACTAACCTCTACCTCATCGGAGCGTGCGCGGTTTCCTTCGGGGTAATGATGGTAACGCTTTATATTCCGGCAGTGTCGAGGATATTTGAAGTATCTCCGCTGAGTGCAGAGCAGTTGTTTACGGCGTTTTTATTTGCACTTGCAGCTCCCGTGCTTACGGGTATAGTGCGGATAATATCGGTAAAAATGCGGCAAAAGAAATGGCGTCAGAATGAAGATACCGTTTATGCTGCGGAATAAAAAGAGCCCCTCCTCCGAGCAATCGGAAGAGGGGTGGTGGGTTATTTTACTGCGCCTTACTGTTTAAAGCGGTGCGAGTATTTTTGATTTCAGCAAGAGATGCGGATAAAGTTTCCTCGGAATTTTTGAGGATACTGTTAGCAAACTCATTAGCAGCAGCCTTCATCTCTTTAGCTTTTGCTCCGGCGGCACCGATTATCTCATTTGCCTTATTTTGAGCATCGGCAATTATTTCAGCGGACTTATCCTGAGCCTGACGGGTTATCTCTTCCTGAGAAACGAGCTGTTTAGCACGCTCTTCCGCGCGCCTGAGAATAGTTTCGGATTCGCGGCGGGCAATAGCAATGATTTCGGAACGGTCGGCTACGATAGCTTTAGCCTGTTTGATTTCTGTGGGTAAATTGATTCTTACGTCGTCGAGCAGCTCCCTTACCCTTTCTGCATCAACAACGCACTTACCACCGGTAAGCGGGAGATTCCAAGCACGGTCGATCATACCGTCCAATTCGTCAAGGATGTCTTCGATTGTCATAATACTTCCTCCGTTTCTTTCTTATGTAATCTATCAATAATAGTATCCAAAAGTACATCGGGAACAAAATGCGAGATATCCCCGTTGAAGCGCGCAATCTGTTTTACCGCGCTGGAGCTGAGGTACATATTTTCGACGCTCGTAGTGAGGAACAAGGTATCAGCCTTATCATAAAGCTGGCGGTTTATTAGCGCCATCTGGAACTCATACTCAAAATCGGTCATAGCGCGCAGTCCCTTAACTATGACGGAAGCGTTGTGCTCTTTGAAGTAATCAATGAGAAGACCGCCGTAGATATCCACCTCGACGTTGGGAATATCAGCGGTTACCTTAGCTATCATCTCGGCGCGTTCTTCGGGAGTAAAAGCGCATTTTTTATCGACGTTGATAACCACAAGAACGATTACCTTATCGAACAATGCCGACGCGCGATTAATAATATCAAGATGACCTACGGTGATGGGGTCAAAGCTTCCGGGACATATAGCTATCTTCATACAGGAGGACTCCTTATGCTTTTTTATATACGGTAAACTTAGCTTTTCCGCAGTTGTAAGTTTTAAAGATGGAAAGCTCCCCGCAGCTTTCGGGAAGCTGCTCCTTGCGTTCGGTTTCGCAGATAACCATACCGTTTTCACTCAGATGCTCCGAAACATATTTTAAAATATCGGGGATATATCCGCTGTTGTAGGGGGGATCCGCAAAAACGATATCGAAATTTTCTTTGTTGTGTTTGAGGAATGTGAGAAAATCCATAGCCGCAGCTTTAGCTTTTGAAAACAACTTTGTTTTTGTAAGATTAGTTTTTATAGCATCGAGAGCCTCGCGTGAGGAGTCCACAAACACCGCATATTTAGCTCCGCGGCTGAGCGCTTCTATTCCGAGCTGACCGGAGCCTGCAAACAAGTCGAGAACATAAGCTTCTTCGAGATAAAACTGTATCGCAGAGAAGATAGCCTCTTTTGCCATATCAGAGGTGGGACGTGTATCAAAGCCTTCCGGCGCAATAAGTTTAGTTCCGCGGGCGGATCCTGTAATAACTCTCATTTGAGGAAAACAACTCCAATCTTTTCTGATTATATTATCAATTATTCGACAAAAAAAGTCAATACGCTGAGTATAATTTTATCCCATTTAAGCGCAAATATTATTAGTCGGAATCGCACTTCAAAAACTCCTTCACGGATTTTGCAGCCGCAAGCGACATACCAGGCAGTGCGGCTATCTCCTCTTCGGAGGCGTTTGCGACAGCCTTCAGAGATTTGAAATGCTTAATGAGTATTTCCGCCCGCTTTTTACCGATTCCCTCTGCCTTTGTAATTGTGAGCTCAAGGGACTTTTTCCCGTGCGCTTTAGATGCATACCCAACTGCAAAACGGTGCGCTTCATTTTGTATTTCGGTGACTAAGGTAAATGCGCGGTAGGTTTCGCGCAGAGCTATCTCGCCGCCGGATGCCGAGATGGCGCGGGTACGGTGCCGCTCGTCCTTAACCATACCAAATACCGCTACCGATATTCCCAAAGAGTCAAGGACCTCTTTTGCTGCGGCTACGTGGCCCTTACCGCCGTCGATGAGTATGAGGTCGGGGAGTGCGCTGAAGGAAGGGTCCTTGTTGTCCTTTTTGAGATACTCGTTAAAACGCCTTGTGAGCATTTCGCGCATTGAAGCGTAGTCGTCGGTACCGATTATATCTTTTATAAGAAATTTTCTGTAATGATTTTTGGCGGGAGTACCATTTTCGAAGACCGCCATACTTCCCGTGATGACAGAGGAACCGATATTTGATATATCGTACGCCTCGATGCGTTCGGGAGCGGGGATTCCGAGCAGCTTACCGAGCTCATCAAGTGCTGCAATATTTTTGGGTTTATGTCCGAAATCGTGGGAAAGTCGGTGTACGGCGTTGTTGTAAGCCATTTCGGTAATCCTTCGGTTTTCGCCTTTTACCGGTACAGATATTTTTACTTTTGAAGGCTTACAATATTCATTGATAAAATCCTGAACTACGTTTCTGTCATCGAAATCCTCATAAAGAAGGATTAGTGATGGAATATCCTCGCGAGAGGAATATCGCTGTGTGAGAAACGCTGCCATCGAGTCGCGCGGACTTCCCATATTTTCAAATACAAATTCGTCCTTGTCAACTACCCTTTCTTTGCGGATTTTCAGCACAGATATGCATATATTATTTTTGTCCTCAGCAAGAGCTACTGCGTCGGCGCTTATTATACCGGTGAATTTTACCGATTGCTTTAATGAGTTTCTGCGCATGGTATTTATACTGTCGCGTAGTAACGCGGCTTTTTCGAATTCGAGATTTTCCGCGGCAGCTTCCATCAGCTCGGTGAGTCTTGCAATAGTTTCCTCGCCGCCGTTTTTGATAAAATCGGTTGCCCTTTCGATAGTTTCTTTGTACTCCTCGAAGCTGATTTTACCGCAGCAGGCTCCGCTGCATTTTTTGATGTAGTAGTTGAGGCAGGGGCGGTCGGACTTTTTGCCTTTTGAGATAACCTTACTGCAGGTCGGCAGTAAAAAGATATCGTTTGCTTCCTCGACGGTGCGCTTTACCACAAACGAGCTTGTATACGGACCGAAAAAGAGGTCCCCTGAAGTATCTTTATTTCTTGCGGCAGTAATTTTACTCCACGGCTCATACGGGTCCCCCATCTTGCCGGGAGATACCCTTATATAGCTGTACCCCTTATCATTTTTGATAAGGATATTGTATTTGGGACGATGCTCCTTTATCATATTCCACTCAAGCATAATAGCATCGAATTCGGAGTCGGCAACGATAAATTCAAAATCGTACGCCTCGCTCACCATTTTGTATACCTTCGGAACGTGCTTATCTATACTTCTGAAGTAAGAGGAAACTCTGTTTTTGAGGAACTTTGCCTTACCGACATATATTATTTTACCGCTTTTATTTTTAAAGATGTAGATTCCGGGCTGCATCGGAAGATTTTTTGCCTTATCCTTAAAATACGGTAATCTCGGATTATCCAAAAGGTTTCCCCCCTTAATTAATGATTGACATAAATGCTGTCCTTAAATATAATTATAATATATTTGAGGATTATTACAACAAAAAATAATGAAACGGACGTATAAAAATGGAAAAGAAAATTTTGAAGATATTGACGGTGCTTATTGTTTGTGTAATGAGCGTAATCAGCGCGAGTGCAAAGGAAGTCGTTACCGGGGGGGATAACTCCGCGATAAAGCTGGTCATATTAACTGCGGGAATATCCCTTGTTCTTATCGTGGCGTTAATTA
>CAJGEB010000052.1 GCA_904502045.1 uncultured Oscillospiraceae bacterium | reverse complement strand
GAAACAACATCAGTCCTGCATACCTTAACAGCATAATCAAGCTGTGCGAGGGTAAGGAGCTGACGGTAATAACGGTGTCGAAGTCGGGAACCACGGTCGAGCCGGGAATAGCATTCAGAGCCTTCAGAAAGATACTTCAGGAAAAATACGGCGATGCAGAGGCGAAGAAGAGGATATATTGTATCACCGACAAAAGCCGCGGAGCATTAAAGAAATTTGCGGATGAGCAAGGGTATGAAACGTTTGTAATACCGGATGACGTCGGCGGAAGATATTCGATGTTCACACCTGCAGGACTGCTTCCGATGGCTATAGCCGGAGTTGATATTGACGAGATAATGCGCGGAGCAGCGGATGCGGCAAAAGCATACGCTGTGTGTGATAAGAATAATGCGTGTTACAGATATGCCGCGTTGCGTAATTGCCTATACAGAAAGGGCAGAACGGTGGAGATGCTTGCGAGCTACGAGCCTGCATTACAGCAGACTGCGGAGTGGTTCAAGCAGCTTTACGGCGAGAGTGAAGGTAAGGATAAGAAGGGAATATTCCCTGCATCTGCGACCTTCTCGACCGACCTGCATTCGCTCGGACAGTATATTCAAGACGGCTCAAAGATAATGTTTGAAACTGTTATAAACGTAGAGGACGCCGGAGAAGACTTTTACATTGAGAAGGTAGAAGGCGACTTTGACGGACTGAACTATATGGCGGACAGAGGAATGTCTGAGATAAACCGAAAGGCGTACGAAGGAACGATACTTGCACATACAGAGGGAAACACTCCGAATATCGTGCTTAACGTTCCGAGCATGAAGGAGTACGATTACGGAAACCTCATATACTTTTTTGAGAAGGCGGCGGGAATATCGGGATATATGCTCGGAGTAAACCCGTTTGACCAACCCGGAGTAGAGAGCTATAAGAAGAATATGTTTGCACTGCTTGGCAAAAAAGGATTTGAGGAATTAAGAGCGCAGCTTGAGAAGGAGCTGCAGGACTAAGTAAAAAACATTCGTGAAAAGACGGATGTTGAAATAAAAATTAAGGAGGAGTTCGTATGATAGGATTGATAGTCGGTCCGAAGGGTACGGGAAAAACAAAGGCGCTTATCGGGATGATAGGAGAAGCAGTGAAGGAAACAAAAGGAAGCGTCGTATGCATAGAGAAAGGATTAAAGCTTACTTATGATATTAACTATTCGGTAAGACTGGTTGATATAGAGCATTACGACATTGAAGGATTTCCTGCATTGTATGGCTTTGTAGCCGGAATAATGGCAGGGAACTACGATATAACGAATATATTTGTAGATGCGACACTGAAGATAGGCGGAAAAGATTTAAACGAGTTTGCCGAGATGGTAAAGAAGCTTGGGGAGCTTATGAAGGAGCATGAGGTAAAGATAGTATTTACGGTATCGTGCGATAAGAGTGAGATACCCGAGAGCATAAGTGAATTTATTCTTTAAGCAAGACGGCGGCGCATAGGGATTATGCGCCGCTGAAAATTTTTATGGAGAGATTGTGTATTTTGTGAAAAGAGCATATTGACTGAAAGGGAAAAATGCGATATATTGAAGCGTAAAATAAAATTGAAGGCGGTGGCGAAGATGGAAAAGATAAAGGCAGCGATAGTAGGATACGGCAATATCGGAAGAGCGGTGAAGGAAGCAATAGAAGCTGCGAGTGATATGGAGCTTGTGGGAGTAGTGAGAAGAAACGGAGCTAAAAGCGACGAGCTTGCCGGAGTTGAAGTTGTTGACGATATAAATAAGCTGAGCAGAAAGCCTGACGTGGCGATACTGTGTGCTCCGACAAGAGCGACGCCCGATATGGCAGATAAGATACTTGCACTTGGAATAAATACAGTAGACAGCTATGATATACACGGCGGAATCTGGGAGCTGAAGTGCCGACTTGATAAAACGGCTAAAGCGAGCGGAAGAGCGGCGGTAATATCAGCGGGCTGGGATCCGGGAAGCGATTCTATCGTAAGAGCACTGCTTGAAGCTGCAGCACCGAAGGGAATAACATACACAAACTTCGGACCGGGAATGAGTATGGGACATACCGTAGCAGCGAAGGCAATAGAAGGAGTAAAAGCGGCGCTGTCGATGACGATACCGCTCGGAACCGGAATCCACAGAAGAATGGTATATGTGGAGCTTGAAGCGGGATATGAGTATGAGGATGTCGCAAAGAGGATAAAGTCGGACGACTACTTCAGCCATGACGAAACCCATGTAATAGCGGTAGACAGTGTAGATGCGCTTAAGGATATGGGACACGGAGTAAACATGGTGAGAAAAGGAGTGTCCGGAAATACTCAGAATCAGAACTTTGAGTTTAATATGAAGATAAACAATCCCGCACTTACCGGACAGATAATGGTAGCGGCAGCGAGAGCCTCGATGAAGAGGGAACCGGGCTGCTATACGATGATAGAGATACCGGTGATAGATTTTCTTTGCGGCGATAAAGAAAAATTAATACGCAAATTGGTCTAAAGGAGCAAAATTTGATATTGACAAACCGTTGCGTTAATTATATAATACAATTTAGCGCTATGAGGTGATTGTAATGATCATAGAACTGAAGACTGTGTTCGAGATTCCGGGATACAGCGAGGAGTTTAGCGGGGAGCTTGAATCTGAGGAGCTTGCGCTTACCGAAGGGTATGAGATGGCGAGAGCGGCTGAGATAAAGGGAACGGTTAAAAACTGCGCAGGGATAGTAACACTTGAATACGAAGCGAGATTTACGCTTGGGTACAGTTGCGGCAGGTGCTTAAAGGAATGCGAGAAGGAATATGCATTAAAGTTTGAGCATTTGTTAGTGCGGGAGCTGAGCGGAGATAACGATGACGGATATATAGTGGTCGAAGACAGTGCTCTTGATATTACGAATCTGGCGGCGGAGGACATAATACTTGAATTACCGGCAGTGTTGCTTTGCAGGGATGATTGTAAAGGATTGTGTCAGAAGTGCGGAAAGAACCGTAATGAAGAAGAGTGCAGTTGTGAAAGCGGCTATGTAGATCCGAGGCTTCAGAAGCTGAGAGATTTGTTAAATTAAGGTTTAAAATATTGAAGGAGATGCCAAAATGGGAATAGCACCGAAAAGAAGAATATCAAAAGCAAGACGCGATAAGAGAAGAGCGAGCGTATGGAAGCTTGAGGCTCCGTCTTTTTCCAAATGCACACAGTGCGGAGAGTTAAAGCTTTCTCACCGTGTATGCCCCAGCTGCGGATTTTATAACGGAAAAGAAGTTATAAAGGTTGAGCAGTAAAGAGTGAGGGAAATATAGGGAGGGGAAACCCTCCCTATTTGTCGTGGAGTAAAAAGCGAAGAGAGGAGGCGTGAAGGTTGTCGGTAAAGATATGCTCGGTAAGGAAAGGCAGTAAAGCGTGGAAAAAAGGAATAGAAGCGGGAGATATACTTAAAAGAGTAAACGGCGAAGAGATAAATGACGTACTTGACTATGATTTTTATATGGCTGACAGCAGAGTAACGCTGACTGTGATCGGAGCTAACGGAAAAGAGCGAGAGGTAGAGATAAAGAAGGGCGAGTACGACGAGATCGGACTTGAGTTTGAGAGCTACCTTATGGACGCGCAGAAGAGCTGTCGGAATAAGTGCATCTTTTGTTTTATAGACCAGCTTCCGCGCGGAATGAGGGAATCTCTTTACTTTAAAGATGACGACTCAAGGCTCTCGTTTTTTTACGGGAATTATATAACCTTGACTAATTTGCAGGATAAGGACGTTGAGAGAATAATCAAGATGCGGATAAGTCCTGTAAATATATCTGTGCACACGATGAATCCTGAGCTGAGGGTAAAGATGATGGCAAATCTCAAGGCGGGGGAGTCTCTTAAATACTTGAAGAGGTTTGCGGATGCAGGGATAAAGATGAATACACAGCTTGTACTGTGTCCGGGAATAAATGACGGAGAAGAGCTGCGGTATTCAATAGAGGAGCTTGCGAAATTGAGGCCTGCGGTGGAGAGTATCGCGTGCGTGCCGGTAGGACTTACGAAGTGCCGCGAAGGGCTGTATGAAATAGAAGGATATAATAAAAAAACGGCAGGAGAAGTTATTGACATAATTGAAGAAATGGGTAATAATTTCTATAAAGAAAGCGGGGACAGACTTGTGTATCCCGCGGATGAATTTTTCATAAAAGCCGAAAGGGAGTTTCCGCCGGACGACTATTACGGAGAATACAGCCAGCTTGAAAACGGAGTCGGAATGGTGTCGCTGCTGGGGTATGAATTTGCGGTAGCGCTTGAGGATGAAGAGGAGCGAGGAATAGAGCGCAAGGTAACGATAGCGACGGGAAAAGCGGCGGAACCTTTTATAAGGGAACTTGCAGAGATGGCGATGGCAAAATTCCGCGGACTTAAAGTGGAAGTAAAAGGAATAGTCAATAAATTTTTCGGAGAGAGCATTACGGTAGCAGGACTTGTGACGGGATGCGACCTTGTGGAGCAGCTTGAGGGTGCGGAGCTCGGAGAGGAGCTTTTGATACCTGCGGCTATGCTGCGGAGCGACGAAAGATTTTTGGATGATATGACAAGAGAAGAAGTTGAGAAGAAGCTGAAGATAGGGGTAAGAGCTACGCAAAATGACGGAGCAGAATTACTTTCAGCAATGATCGGGGTGAAGGAATAATGGATTTACCGGTAATAGCGATAGTGGGGCGCCCTAACGTAGGGAAGTCCACGTTGTTTAATAAGCTTGTGGGAAAAAGGCTTTCGATAGTTGAAGATACTCCGGGAGTTACTCGCGACAGAATATATGCGCAGTGCGAGTGGCGTGGAAAGACGGTAAGGCTTGTGGATACGGGGGGAATCGAGCCGTATTCGGGAGATATAATACTTGCGCAGATGAAGCGGCAGGCACAGCTTGCGATAGACAGCGCAGACGCGATAATATTTGTGACGGACATCCGTTCTGGAGTAACTGCGAATGATATGGAGATAGCATCAATGCTGCTCAAGAGCGGAAAGCCGATAAGCCTTTGCGTGAATAAATGCGACTCGGTGGGAGAGATACCGCCTGATTTTTACGAGTTTTACAATTTGGGTCTGGGGGATCCTATAGCAGTATCATCGGTACACGGCCACGGAACCGGTGAGCTTTTGGACGAGTGCTACGAGCATATAGACTTTGAAGGACGCGAGGAATATGACGAGGAATATATAAAGGTAGCAGTAATAGGAAAACCGAATGCGGGAAAATCGTCGCTTATAAACAGACTTGCGGGCGAGGAGAAGGTAATCGTTTCGGATATAGCGGGAACCACAAGAGATGCAACCGATACGGTGATAGAGAACGAGCACGGGAAGTATGTGTTTATAGATACTGCGGGAATCAGAAGGCACAGTAAGGTAGAGGAAAACATCGAGCGTTACAGTGTGCTGAGAGCGTACATGGCGGTGGACCGTTCCGACGTATGCGTAATAATGATAGATGCGCAGGTTGGATTTACGCAGCAGGATTCCAAAGTAGCAGGATATGCGCATGAGCAGGGGAAAGGCTGCATAATAGCGGTAAATAAGTGGGATGCGGTAGAGAAAGAAACGGGAACGATGGAAAAGTTCCGCAAAGGACTTGAAAACGACCTGAGCTTTATGTCTTACGCACCGATAGTATTTATATCGGCACTTACGGGACAGCGCGTAGAAGGACTTTATGATATTATAAAGGACGTAAATGAGCAGAACTCAATGAGGATATCGACAGGAAAGCTCAACGATATATTGGCGTATGCAACAGCGCAGGTACAGCCGCCTACGGATAAGGGCAGAAGGCTGAAGATATACTATATGACACAGCCGTCCACAAAGCCGCCTACATTTGTATGCTTTGTAAATGACGCGGAGCTGTTTCATTTTTCGTATCAGAGGTATATAGAGAATAAGATAAGGGAAACATTCGGACTTAAGGGTACCCCGGTGAGAATGATAGTGCGTGAGCGCGGGGAATAGGCAGTACTGACGGAAAAGAAGGAACGGAAGAAAATGTTTAATGTAATATGCGCAGGAGCATTGACGATTTTGGCGGCGTATTTGATAGGAAGCATAGACTTTGCGATAATAGTATGCCGAATAATGAAGGGCGATGATATACGCAACAGCGGGAGCGGAAACGCGGGAATGACGAACGTGTTGCGCACTTACGGATTTGTTCCTGCATTTTTTACACTTATCGGAGATTTCGGTAAAGGAATAGCGGCGATAGAGCTGGGGCGTCTTATATTTAACGAGTTTGGAATAATCAGTATTGACGGAGAGTATATAGCTGGACTTTTTGTTTTGTTGGGACACATGTTTCCGATATATTTCGGGTTCCGCGGCGGCAAAGGCGTTTTGACGAATCTGGGAATAATGCTGATGATAAATGTTAAGGTGTTTGTGATAACGCTGCTGGTAATGGGATTAGTGATAGTGGTAACAAGAATGATGTCAGCGGGCTCGGTCGCGGGAGCGGTAGTTTATCCTATAATTACGGGAATAGAGCTGTTTTTGAGTCCGAAGCCGGTGGTGTGGAATGTAGTTTTCGCAACGCTGTTCAGTTTACTTGTGATATTCAAGCACAGAAATAATATCAAAAGCATAATAAACGGAACGGAAAGAAAGCTGTGGAAGACGAAAAAAGAAAAAAATAATGAGAAATAGTAAAAATAGGTATTGATTTTTTGAAATATATATGCTATAATCTTTCGGAAAAACACACGTTTTGCAATTGTCTGACTGAGGTAAGCGTGAAGAGCGCTGGTTTGGCAAGGCGCGCAAAACGGAGGAAAAACCTAAGGAGGAAAATGAAATGTCAGTAGTATCAATG
>CAJGEB010000051.1 GCA_904502045.1 uncultured Oscillospiraceae bacterium | reverse complement strand
TAAAAAGTAAGAAAGCGAAAATATTATGGAAAATATTATCATTTCAGTAATTCTGCTTGTTATTGTCGGTGCCGTCGTTTTGTATCTGTATAAAGCAAAAAAACGCGGTGAAACCTGTATCGGTTGCCCTTACGCAAACATGTGTAAAGGCAAGTGTAACGGCAGCTGCAACAGCGCAAAAACGGATAACAAAGTAAAATAAGACAAAGAAATTCCCTCGAACCGAAAAGTCCGAGGGATATTTTTTTATTCGCAGCAAACGTCCTTCTTTTTGGGAGCCTTAGCTTCCGGTGCTTCCTTTGTTACGTCACCGAGTCCCGTCATTTCGGAAAACACCACATTCGATTTCGCCATCTCCACCACATCGGTCGGAACTATTATCTTCGCCGCCCTACCGTCAGAGAGTGCTACCAACGCTTCGTATTTTTTCAGCTCCAATACCGAAGCATCAGCTCCCGCAGCCTTTAGTGCCGCAAGTCCGTCGGCTTCAGCCTTCTTAGCAAGGAGTATCGCCTTAGCTTCACCTTCCGCTCTCGCTATTCTCGCATCTCTTTCGCCTTCCGCCGCGAGTATCATCGCCTGCTTATCTCCTTCAGCGCGGGTAATTACCGCCGCCTTATGTCCTTCTGCTTCAAGCAAGGTCTCACGTCTGTCACGCTCCGCCTTCATCTGCTTTTCCATCGCATTCTGTATCTCTGCAGGAGGAATAATATTCTTCAGCTCAACGCGGTTTACCTTTATTCCCCATTGATCCGTTGCCGAATCGAGTATCTCAGTCATCTTTCCGTTAATGGTATCACGCGAGGTAAGGGTATCGTCGAGCTCAAGCTCACCTACGATATTACGCAGAGTCGTCGCAGTAAGATTCGACAGCGCACTTATCGGATTTACCGCACCGTAGGTAAACAGCTTTGCATCAAATACCTTAAAGTACACGACGGTATCTATCTGCATCGTAACGTTATCCTTCGTAATAACCGGCTGAGGAGGCGAATCAAGCACCTGCTCCTTCAGTGTTACCTTTTTCGCTATGCGGTCCACCACGGGAATAAGAAAATGAAGTCCGGCATCCCACGTGCGCTTATACTTTCCGAGCCGCTCTATTACGTATTCCGTAGCCTGCGGAACGATTTTAAGACACAAAAACAACAAAATTATCACTATTGCCGCAATTATAATCGGAAGTTCCATTTCAAATCACCCTTATCATTTTATTAAAAGCAAAGTTCAACTATTCGCTTTTCTTAATTATATCATACCCCTTTTACACCGTCAATAATTCCCGACGTTAAATATTATGCTCTGAATTTTACTGCATTAAATCAAAAAAGTCCCCCGTTTTTTTACTCAAGGGACTTTCTCCGATAGCCTCAAAAACACAACGCAGTATTTTTCCTTACTATTAAAAAAACTGCTTAAATTCCGAGCTTATTTCGGTATTTTCAAGGTGACCGGTGTAGCCTATCTCGGTAAAAACACCTTTTCCGTCGGAGTATTCCGCCACACTTATCGATGCATTTTTTACGTGTGCTACCTCTTGGATTCCTTCAGGAGTAATTCCTGCCCACGCGCATCTTAAGGCTCTGACTATTCCGCCGTGAGTTGCTACGAAAACCGTTTTACCCTCATTTTCTTTCGCTATCTTATCAAATATTTTTGCAGCGCGCACCATAAGCTCAGGGTAGCTTTCACCGCCGACCGGACGCGCCAATCCCACATTATTTTTGAAAAGTGCAAACTCCTCGGGGTACTCCTTCTCTATCTCCTTCACAAGCATACCCTGCCACTCGCCGACGTGCAGCTCTCTGAGCTCCTTTTCTTTTACTATCGGAAGTCCCAGCATCTCCGCAGTCGGCCTTGCCGTTTCGTACGCTCTGCAAAGGTCGCTTGAGTATATACTGTCTATCTTAAAATTTTTCGCCGCATATTTTGCTATCGAGTACGCCTGCTCTTTACCTATCTCATCAAGCGCAATATCAGCCTGCCCCGAAAATCTCCCCTGCTTATTAAACTCACTGTACCCGTGTCTGACTATAACAAATTTCACCAAATCAAGCACTCCTTTTTATCCACAAGCAGTATACACCATCCGCCCCGATTATTCAATTGCTTTTAACAAATAACGGCAAGGAATTTCTCCTCGCCGAATATTTTCACAGCTCCGCCAAAATCTCCGCCGCGTTGGTATCAGGCTTTACTTTCGGCATTACCTTTTCTATATTTCCCTTTTCATCAATAATAAATGTCGTGCGCACGACTCCCATACTCACCTTTCCGCACATCTTCTTTTCCTGCCACACGTCGTACGCCTTTATCGCCTCAAGCTCAGGGTCGGAAAGCAGTACAAACGGCAGCTCATACTTCTCTGCAAATTTAGCGTGTGAAGCTGCACTGTCCTTGCTTATTCCGATAACCTCGACTCCCTTTTCTTTGAACTCTTTGTAGCTCTCTGCAAAAGCGCACGCCTGACGGGTACAGCCCGGAGTATTATCCTTGGGATAAAAATACACAACTACCTTTTTACCCAAAAATTCCGAAAGCTCCCTTTTATTGCCCTCTTTATCATTAAGCGCAAAATTCGGCGCCTTATCTCCGACTTTTAACATCTTTCTCTCTCCTTTTAATTAAAATACCGCCCCCGTAAAACGAGAGCGGCAATTCATTACAGCACCAGCGACGGAGCGGTATATACTCTTGCCGCAAGCTCCTGATTGAGCATGTAAAGGCTCTTGGGATCCGAACCGAACAGCTCCATTTTAGCGATCATATCGTGTGCATTGGTCTCCTCTTCGCCCTGCTCCTTAACGAACCAGTCAAGGAACTGCATAGTACGGAAATCTCTCACGTCGTACGCCGCACCGTATATTTCATTTATGAGCGATGTAACATACTGCTCATGCTCAAGTCCCGCCTTGAGAACGTCCATGTGGCAGTTAAAGACCTTATCGGGCTTTGCTATCGCATCAAGTGTTACTATCTGATTTTCATTCTGCAGATAGGTATAGAACAACATCGCGTGATCTCTTTCCTCCTGCGCCTGAATCATATACCAATTTGCAAATCCGTCAAGACTCTGCGCCTTGAAGTAGTTTGCAAAATCAAGGTAAAGGTACGCGGAATAAAACTCTTTATTTATCTGCTGATTAAGCAGCTCATGTACTTTTGCATTCATTGTTATGTCCTCCTTATATGTCTGTTTTCCAAAGTCCGTGGAGATTGCAGTAAGCGTAAACCGCTACCGGCTTTTCATCGGCAAGAGCAAAATTTACCGCCGGAGCATCTCCGACCTTAAGATTTTTTCTCTGTCCGCCGCGATCGGTCTGCAGATATACCCAAAGAATACTGTGCTCCTCTGCCATCGGATGCGCTACCGCTCCGACCTCGACCTTAACACTATTTCCCTCGACACTTACTGCAGGAATATGCTTTTCCTTGCTCGCTTCTACAGTTCCCGCCTCAAGCTTAGTCATTTTCTGACCGCAGCACATCATCGGAACTCCTGCATCGTGTATCATTCCTATAAGATTACCGCAATGCTCACAAATATAAAATCTGTTTTCCATAATCTTCTCCTCCTGTTTAAAATATAATATTTACATATCTTCCTAACGATAGTATAATACCATTATAAATAAAATTCGTCAATTGCGAGTATTTCAATTTTTGCGAAAGGACTGTTTGATATGCATTTTTATCATCTTACCATCATAACCAAGGACTTTGAAAGATCCTTGAAATTTTACACCGAATTTGTGGGACTCAATGTAAACCGCTATGAAGATGTCCCCGGAAAGCATACCCTCGCATTTCTTGCAGATAACGCCGAGGATACACAAATAGAGATTGTGAGCTACGATGCTCCCTTTACTGCCGAAACGAAGGGTATTACAATATGCTTCCGTACGGATGACGTAGAAGGGATGCACCGTAAGGCTACCGAAATGGGACTCAATCCCTCTGAGATACGCAGCCCCGACCCTTCACTGCATTACTTTTATGTGTACGATCCCGACAGAGTTTCCATCGAATTCAAGCAGCTTGACTAAAGGAGTCCTTCGAAATGGCAAGAAGTATGTTTGAGCCTATTTACAGCGAAATTTTTCCTTTTTGGAATAATATTTCGGATTCCGACAGGGACTATCTTTGCCAAAACTCCTTTGCCTTCAGCTACCCAAAAGGAGCAAATATCCACGACGGAAACGAGTGTTCGGGAGTATTTATCGTAAGGTCGGGTTGCCTGCGCGTTTACATTATGTCTGACGACGGCAAGGATATCACCCTCTACCGTCTGCACGCGGGAGATATGTGTATGCTGGCAGCTTCCTGCGTTTTGCAGAGTATTACCTTTGACGTTTTCATAGACGCCGAGGAAACCAGCGAGTGCTACGTAATAAACGGACACGCTTTTGCCTCTGTTTCGGATCGTAACTCTGAGGTTAAAATATTTTCTCTTGAACTTGCACTCACCCGTTTTTCAGACGTAATGTGGGTAATGCAGCAGATACTTTTTATGAGTATGGACAAGCGTCTTGCTATCTTTCTCTCGGATGAGTGCTCCAGGCTCGGCTCCGACACCATCTTACTCACCCACGAGCAGATCGCGAAATATATCGGATCCGCCCGCGAGGTCGTTTCAAGAATGCTGAAATATTTTGCAAATGAAGGAATAGTTGAGCTGTCCCGAAAAGGAGTCAAGCTCCTCGACTTAAAGCGACTGAGAAAATTAACCCTCTAACATCTGAAGTATCTGAGCCTTAGGTCTTGCACCGAGCGCCCTGTTTACTACCTCTCCGCCCTTGAGTACAACGAGGGTGGGTATGCTCATTACTCCGAATTTTTGCGCAAGTTCGGGCTCCGCATCTACGTTGACCTTTCCCACGACATACTGCGGATTTTCCTCTGCTATCTGATCCACGATAGGAGATACCATTCTGCAGGGTCCGCACCAATCGGCGTAGAAATCAAGCAATACCTTCTTCTCGCCGTTTTTTATTTCATCGAAATTTTCTTTATTAATCTTTACTACTGACATAGTTTGCACTTCCTTTCTTTTGTTGTGTCTTTAGTATAGCCCGTTTTTAAGTATTTTTCTGTGACAAAATCACATTTCTTTAAATCGACGGTGAAAACCGCCGATTTTTTTATTTTTCTATTGAATCTTTTGTCGAAATATGTTATATTGTGTCTAAATAATTACGACTTTGTTTCGGAATATTGTCTATTTTTTATTTTAAGGAGGAATACTATGTCAAATTCAAAGAAAATTACTCTTGTTATCGCTGCTGTTATCATTTTGGCACTTTTGGTCGTAGCTAAGGTTACCGGCGGCGCAAACGGAACGGTTGCCTGCCCCGATTGTCCCACCTTGGACGGTTCCGTCTGTGAGACCTGCGGCGGCGAAGAGGTAGTCCGCGGAACCCTTTGGGCACTCCTGCCTCCCTTCATCGCGATAGGACTTGCTCTCATCACAAAAGAGGTATACAGCTCGCTCTTTATCGGTATCCTTTCAGGCGGTCTGCTTTATTCCGACTTCTCTTTCACAGGTACCTTTGACGGAATAATCAACGACGGTATCATCTCTGCCGTATCAGGAAGCGCCGGTATCTTTATTTTCCTTGTTGAACTCGGTGTTATCGTTGCTTTGATAAATAAAGCAGGCGGTTCCGCAGCGTTCGGTAATTGGGCAAAAACGCATATTAAATCCCGTGTAGGCGCTATGCTTGCTACCTTCCTGCTCGGAGTTCTCATCTTCGTTGATGACTACTTCAACTGTCTGACCGTCGGCTCGGTAATGCGTCCCGTTACCGACAGCAAGCGCATCTCCCGCTCAAAGCTCGCTTACATCATTGATGCTACCGCTGCTCCTATATGTATGATAGCTCCTATTTCAAGCTGGGCAGCTGCAGTATCCAACTACGCCGAAGAAGGTCAGGGACTCTCCCTCTTCATCAGCGCTATCCCCTACAACTTCTACTCCATTCTCACACTCGTTTTCGTCGTAGCTATCTCTATTATGAGCTTTGATTACGGTTCCATGAGGATGCATGAGCTCAATGCAATAGAAAAAGGCGATCTCTATACAAGCGGTGAAAAGAATGAATCCGCTGAAGTTGTTCCCTCCACAAGGGGCCGCGTGATCGACCTTATAATACCGGTAGTACTCCTTATCGTATGCTGTGTATTCGGTCTTGTATATGTCGGCGGAATCCTTGACGGCGCTAACTTCATTGATGCTTTTGCTAACACAGATGCTACTGTCGGACTTCCTTGGGGCTGTCTGATCGCTCTGATACTCATTATCATCTATATGCTTTTCCGCAAGGTTATCTCCTTCAAGGAGTCAATGGAATGCGTTCCTCAAGGCTTCATAGCTATGGTTCCCGCAATATTGATCCTCACCTTTGCTACCGCGCTTAAGAATATGACCGCAGTTCTCGGAGCAAAATACTTCGTCGGCGATCTTATGGCAGGACAGGCAGCAACTCTCGGTTCCTTCCTCCCCGCCATCATATTCCTCGTAGCGTGTGTGCTTTCCTTCGCTACCGGCACTTCTTGGGGAACCTTCGGAATTCTCATTCCCATCGTTACAGCGATATTCCCCGCCGGTTCCGAGCTTCTCATCATCGGTATGTCCGCTTGCCTTGCAGGTGCTGTTTGCGGCGACCACTGCTCACCCATTTCCGATACGACTATCATGTCCTCTGCAGGCGGCCAGTGTAACCACCTCAATCACGTATCGACTCAGATGCCCTACGCGATTACGGTTGCTGCTATTTCCTTCGTAATGTTCGCTATCGCAGGATTCGTCCAGAACGTCTTCATCTGCTTACCTCTCGGAATAGTCCTGACGATTGCTACTCTCTTTGTTATCAAGATGTACACAAAGAAAAAATACGCGGCATAATCCCACTGCAAAAATT
>CAJGEB010000050.1 GCA_904502045.1 uncultured Oscillospiraceae bacterium | reverse complement strand
TAAGGCGACTACGTCGCCGCGCTTCGCCGTCGGTAGTATAGAGCTGCTTTTCGGTCAATTTATAAGATAAAAAATAAATTCCACACCTGATAATACGTCAAATGTGGAATTTTATTTTACGTGTTTTTATTAAGTTTTACGCTCGACCCAACCGTTTCCGCCGCAATGCTTTTAGTTTTCTCCGCATCTTACTCCGGATTGCCAACGGACCTTTCCTAATACTAAAACTATACGTTCGGTTTCGGCAAACGGTCGAGTGTTTCAGGTTACCTTTTCCACTGCGCCCGATCACGAAGTGGGTCCGGGCACTGCCCGGCTATTTGCGGATGTTGGCACTGTCCTTGAGGATAACGTCGTGAGCTCCGCCCTCGATGATACTCGTAGCGGAAACGAGTGAGATTTTAGCTTTCTGCTGGAGCTCGGGGATAGTAATAGCTCCGCAGTTGCACATGGTGGACTTAACCTTACCCAATGTTACCTGCAGGTTATCCTTAAGGCTGCCGGCATAAGGAACGTACGCATCGACTCCCTCTTCGAAGGAAAGCTTTGCGGCTCCGCCCATGTCGTATCTCTGCCAGTTACGAGCTCTGTTGGAGCCCTCACCCCAGTATTCCTTAACGTAATTGCCGTTGATGTTGAGCTTGTTTGTCGGACTTTCGTCAAATCTTGAGAAATATCTGCCGAGCATAATGAAATCGGCTCCCATTGCAAGAGCAAGGGTAATGTGATGGTCGTAAACGATACCACCGTCGGAGCATATCGGTACGTAAACACCGGTCTCCTCGAAATACTCATCTCTCGCCTTGGCTACCTCGATAACTACGCTGGCTTGTCCTCTTCCGATACCTTTTTGCTCTCTCGTTATGCAGATGGAGCCGCCGCCGATTCCAAGCTTTACGAAGTCGGCTCCCGCATCGGCGAGGAACCTGAATCCTTCTCTGTCAACTACGTTTCCTGCGCCTATCTTTACGCTGTCACCGTACTTCTCTCTTACAAAATCTATCGTCATCTTCTGCCACTCAGTGTAGCCTTCAGAGGAGTCTATGCAGAGTACGTCGGCTCCCGCCTCAACAAGTGCGGGGATCCTCTCTTTGTAGTCGCGAGTGTTAATTCCCGCACCTACCATATATCTCTTCTTCGCGTCAAGCATTTCGCATGGGTTTTCTTTGTGAGTATCGTAGTCCTTGCGGAATACCATATTAACAAGTCTGCCCTCTTCGTCGATTATCGGAAGGGAATTCAGCTTGTGCTCCCAGATTATATCATTTGCTTCCTTAAGGGTTATTCCCTCTTTCGCATATATCAAGGACGAAAACGGAGTCATAAACTCCTTTACCTTGGTATCAAGCTCCATTCTCGATACTCGGTAATCTCTTCCCGTTACAATTCCCAGCAGCTTACCGTCTGCGGTTCCGTCAGAGGTCACTGCTATCGTATTGTGTCCCGTTCTCTCCTTTACCGCAAGAACTTCCTTCAGCGTATCTTCAGGGCCTATATTCGAATCGCTCTTTACGAATCCCGCCTTGTAGCTCTTCACTCTCCTTACCATATTCGCTTCACTCTCTATGCTCTGCGAACAGAATATAAAGGAAAGTCCGCCCTCTTTCGCAAGTGCTATCGCCATTTTGTCATCTGATACCGCCTGCATTATTGCCGATACCAGCGGCGTGTTCAGCATTATCGGACTCGTTTCGCCTTTCTTGAATTTTACTAAAGGCGTCTTAAGTGATACGTTCGAGGGTAAACACTCTTTCGACGAATACCCCGGTATCAATAAGTACTCATTAAACGTTCTCGAAGGCTCATTAAAATAATACGCCATTTCTGTTCCTCCTGTATTTTTATTGTTTATTGTTTACTGTTTTCTATTTACTGCTCTGTTAGGCGAAGCGCGGCGACGTAGTCGCCTTTCGCAAAGCTCCGCTTTGCGCCGAGCTACGCTCGGGGCGCTTCGCCGCGGGCAAATTAATAGATTCTATTATATAACAAACGGGTGGAAAAAATCAAGTAGTATCAAGGGATTAAAGGGTTATTGTTGGGAGATATCGTCATTATTATCAACAACGGGTTGTTTTTCCGAGGAAATCTGTTCGGAATCGCTGTTATCTTTAGGAGCGCGTGTAAATGAAACGATGCGGGAGCCCTCAGGAACACGCATTACGCGGACACCTGAAGCGTAACGGGACATAACGTTGACGTCGGCGACGGGGAATCTGATGATGATACCGTTATCGGTGATGATGATAACGTCATCGTCGTCGTCAACGGTAACGGCACCGACAACAAGACCCTTTTCGTCGCAGTTGCGGTAGTTGGTAACACCCTTACCGCCGCGCGCCTGACATCTGTATTCATCGAGGTCACTGCGTCTGCCGACACCCTTTTCGGTAATGGTGAGGACTGTCGCACCCTCTCTGACTTCAGCGAGTCCGACAACTTCGTCGTCCTGAGCGAGAGCGATAGCTCTTACGCCGCGGGCAGTTCTACCCATCTCTCTGGCATCGTTTTCGTTAAATCTGATGGACATACCCTGTCTTGTAGCTAAAATGAGTTCCTCGTTACCCGTTGTGAGCTTTACCCACGCGAGCTCATCACCCTCATTGAGAGAAAGAGCGATAAGTCCGCCGCGGCGTACGTTTCTGAAGGCGGAAACGCTGACTCTCTTGATAACACCGCGCTTAGTAGTCATGCAGAGGAATCCGTCCTCGTCCTTACTTGCAATGCGTATCATCGCGGATATCTTCTCTCCGGGCTCTATCTGTAAGAGATTTATTATGTTGCTTCCTCTTGCTACGCGGCTGCTTTCGGGAATCTCGTAGCCTTTGAGTCTGAAAGCGCGTCCTTTTGAGGTAAAGAAGAGAATGTAGTCGTGTGAGGAGCAGACGAAGAGATCGCTGATAAAGTCCTCGTCTTTGGCGGAGGCTCCGGTGATACCCCTGCCGCCGCGACGCTGAGTTCTATAGACGTCGGCGGGCTGGCGTTTAATGTAACCGCTGTTGGAAAGGGTTATTACGCAGTCCTCAACAGGAATGAGCTCCTCGATATCGACCTCGCCGCTTACGTTTTCGATATGGGTACGTCTTTCGTCCTTGAATTTATCCCTTATCTCGCACAGCTCGGTCTTAACGATAGCAAGAGCCTTATTTTCGTCTGCCAAAATTTCGAGGTACTCCTCAATTTTTATCTTAAGCTCGCCGAGTTCGTCCTCAATTTTCTGTCTTTCCATACCGGTCAGACGTCCGAGCGGCATAGCCACGATAGCAGCCGCCTGCATTTCGGAGAATCCGAAGCGTTCGATCAATTTTTCTTTACCTTCGGGAACGTTTTTCGATGCGCGCAATATCTTGATTACCTCATCAATATAGTCGAGCGCCCTAACGTAGCCCTCTAATAAGTGAGCGCGTTCCCTTGCCTTGCCGAGATCGTACTCGGTGCGGCGGAGTATTACTTTCTTCTGGAAATCAATGTACTCGGAAAGCATTTCTTTCAGGGTAAGTACCTTCGGCTGACCGTCGCAAAGCGCGAGCATTATCACACCGACGGTATCCTGAAGCTGAGTGTAGGTGTAGAGCTGATTGAGTATTACCTCAGCGTTAGCATCGCGGCGCAGCTTTACGACTACTCTCATACCGTCGCGGTCGGATTCGTCAATGAGGTCAACGATTCCGTCAATTTTCTTATCCTTAACGAGCTCCGCAATATGTTCAATGAGTCTTGCCTTGTTTACCATATAGGGCAGCTCAGTGATTATTATGTTAGTTCTGTCGCCTTTTTCTTCAAATTCGGCTCTTCCGCGCAGGGTTATCTTACCCCTACCCGTTCCGTAAGCAGCACGGATTCCGCCGCGTCCCATAATTATACCGCCTGTGGGGAAATCGGGTCCTTTAATGTATTCCATCAGCTCGTCGAGCTCGGCGTCGGGATTATCTATAAGCGCGCAAACTCCGTCAACGACCTCTTTGAGATTGTGAGGCGGAATATTCGTTGCCATACCTACCGCAATTCCTATCGAGCCGTTGACTAAGAGGTTCGGAAAACGCGAAGGGAGTACGGAGGGCTCCTTTTTTCTGTCATCGTAGTTGGGTACGAACTGCACCGTTTCCTTTTCGATATCCTGAAGCATCAGGGTGGCAATTTTACTCATCTTCGCCTCGGTGTAACGGTAAGCAGCAGGGGGGTCGCCGTCAACGGTACCGAAGTTACCCTGTCCGTCTATAAGGGTGTATCTCAAAGAAAAGCTCTGCGCAAGTCTTACCAGCGCATCGTAAACGGATGCGTCACCGTGAGGGTGGTAGCTTCCGAGCACGGCACCGACGGTATCTGCGCACTTTCTGTACGCTTTTTCGGGGTAGAGTCCGTTTTCGTGCATCGTGTAGAGTATTCTTCTGTGTACCGGTTTAAGTCCGTCACGCACGTCAGGCAGCGCTCTCGCGGTTATTACCGACATCGAATAGTCTATAAAGGAGCTCTTCATCTCTCCCTCGATGTCTACGTTTATCATTCGTCTGGCATTATTGGCGTAATCTATGTTTTCGTGGGTTCCGCCGTTTACGTTATCTGTCGCCATTAATCTTCACCTTGCCTTTATATTTTCACGCTGATTTAAAATTCCTCGTAGCAGGAAATGCCCCGAAGCAGCTCCTCAAGCCGAGCCTTATTTTCCTCACCCAAAGCGTCCTCGGGAATATACCTGAAATCCGTATCCTCCTTGAATCTGAAGGAGTAGAGTCCGTCTTTTTTGACTACCCTTTTCATTTTCTTGAAATCTCGGACTTCCTTACCCGTCGGGTAGATAAATTCGAGTCCGTTTTCGCTCACCTTAACGGTTATCTCCTCAGCCTCACAGCAGTCCGCAAGCTTTTCGCTTTTAAATTTATCTGCAACTAAAAGCTCCGCGACGCAGAAGGCGGCAGCCACAGCCGCAAGCAGCAAGTCAACGAGCTCCTTGCTCTTCACAAACGCTACTGTAAACACCACCGCGAGTACCGCTGCCGCCGCAAGTCTTACAATCCTCATAATATCAGCCTTTTTTCCGCCCGACAGCTGATACGCGCGACCCGCAGCCTCTAAGTCAGGAGTGTAAGTTATCTCAAAATCCATCCCTTTTCCCCCTGACTATATATCAAGATTCTTGACGTACTTTGCATTCCTCTCGATGAATTCGCGGCGCGGTGCAACCTTATCGCCCATCAGCGTGGTGAATATCATATCCGCTCTCGCCGCGTCCTCCATCTCAACTCTCAGCATCGTTCTGTTTTCAGGATTCATCGTCGTTTCCCAAAGCTGATCGGGATTCATTTCACCAAGTCCCTTATATCTCTGGATATTGACCTTTGAGGGATTATCGGGGGAAAGCTCCTTTGCGTACATATCCCTCTCCTTATCGTTATACGCATACCTCGCCTGCTTACCAAGACTTACTTTGTAAAGCGGCGGCTGTGCTATATACACCTTACCGTGCTCTATCAGCGGGCGCATAAATCTGAAGAAGAAGGTCAGCAGCAGAGTTCTGATGTGCTGTCCGTCGACGTCGGCATCCGCCATTATTATGACCTTGCCGTATCTCAGCTTTTCTATATCGAAATCCTCACCGATTCCGCATCCCAGCGCCAAAACTACCGGCATCAGCTTCTCGTTACCGTACACCTTATCAAGTCTTGCTTTTTCTACGTTGAGCATCTTTCCCCAAAGCGGCAGTATCGCTTGGAAGGTACGGGTCCTTCCCTCTTTTGCGCTTCCGCCCGCGGAATCTCCCTCAACGATGTATATTTCGGTGGTAACGTTGTCCTTGTTGGAGCAGTCCGCAAGCTTTCCGGGGAGTGATGCGCTCTCAAGCGCAGATTTTCTTCTTGTGAGGTCCCTCGCCTTGCGTGCCGCTTCTCTTGCTCTCGCCGCCGCAAGTGCCTTCTCGAATACTGCCTTCGCCGCCGCAGGATTCTCCTCAAAATAATCCGTCAGCTTATCGTAAACCAAGGCGTCCACTATCGTTCTTATCTCGGTATTTCCAAGCTTTGCTTTAGTCTGTCCCTCAAACTGAGCGTCCTTGAGCTTGACTGAGATTACTGCAGTGAGTCCCTCTCTTACATCCTCACCCGCCAAGTTTTTGTCGGCATCCTTCAGTATCTTATGCTTCCTGCCGTATTCATTGAACGCTCTCGTCAGTGCAGTTTTGAATCCGACCTCGTGGGTTCCGCCCTCGGGTGTGTGTATATTATTCGCAAAGCTCATTATCAGCTCGTTGTAGCTGTCGTTGTACTGAAGTGCTATCTCCGCGCTCGTACCCTTCTCGTCCTCAGCCGCCGAAATGTAGATTACCTCGTCCTGTATCGGCGTCTTGTTGTAGTTCAGATACTCAACGAAGCTCTTTATTCCGCCCTCATACACAAGCTCATCTACTCTTATATTATCGCCGTCACGCAAATCACTCAGCACTATCTTGAGTCCCGCATTCAAAAACGCCTGCTCCCTCAGCCTCTGCAGGAGCCGCTCATAATCATACTCAAGCGTTTCGAATATCTCTCCGTCCGGCTTGAACATTACCGTCGTTCCGTTTCTTTCGCAAGTACCGCGCTCCTCAAGGGCGGTCACCGGATTTCCCCGCTCGTACTTCTGGAAATACCGCTTTCCTTCCTTACGGACCTCTACCTCAAGACTCTCACTCAGCGCGTTTACTACCGATGCTCCTACTCCGTGAAGTCCGCCCGACACCTTGTATCCCGAGCCGCCGAACTTTCCGCCCGCGTGCAGTACCGTGAATACTACCGTTACCGTCGGTATTCCCATTTTGGGATGGGTTCCCACCGGTATTCCGCGTCCGTTGTCCTCTACTCTTATTATATACCCAGGCAGTATATCTACCGTTATCTTGTCACAGTACCCTGCAAGCGCCTCGTCTATCGAGTTGTCTACTATCTCATATACTAAGTGATGCAGTCCGCCTGTTCCCGTCGTTCCAATATACATTCCGGGCCTTTTCCTTACCGCTTCAAGTCCC
>CAJGEB010000049.1 GCA_904502045.1 uncultured Oscillospiraceae bacterium | reverse complement strand
TACTCCTATTTTCATATTCTCACATCCAATCACTTTTTAAATCGTATCTGTCTATCGCTTTTCGCATACTGTCAAGCGCACGGTACGCATATCTCTCATAACGCAGTTTTTTGTCACGAATCTTCTCATCAATATCAGGTAAAAGTCCCATCGCGCAGCCCATCGGCTGAAAGTCCTTTAGCGTTTCGTCGCATATATATTCCGTAAGCGCACCTATCATCGTATCCCTCGGTGCTTCAAATCCTTCCTTGCCAAGCGCCCTTCTTGCCGCGTTTATTCCTGCAATTATTCCCGATGCCGCAGATTCTATGTAACCCTCAACTCCGGTTATCTGTCCTGCAAAGAACACGTTCGGGTACTTCTTCAGCGAGTAGTCCTTATTTAAAAGCCGCGGACTGTCTATAAAGCTGTTGCGGTGCATTACTCCGTATCTTACAAATTCGGCATTTTCAAGTCCGGGAATCATCGAAAATACCCTCTTCTGCTCCCCGAACTTCAAGTTAGTCTGAAATCCCACAAGGTTATACCGCTTACCCTCTGCATCCTCTTTCCTGAGCTGCACTACTGCCCACGGTCTTTTATCTGTGCGAGGATCCCGCAGTCCCTTCGGCTTTAAAGGTCCGAATCTTAAGGTGTCGATTCCGCGTCCCGCAAGTATCTCAACGGGCATACACCCCTCATATACCTTTTGGTCCGGAACATCAAACTCCTTCAACGGAGCTCTCTCTGCGCCGGTCAGCTCCTCCCAAAATCGCTCGTACTCCTCTTTGTTAAACGGACAGTTGATGTAGTCGTCCCCGCCTCTGCCGTACCTCGACGCCATAAATACCTTATCAAAATCCACGCTTTCACCCAGTATTATAGGCGCTGCCGCATCGTAAAAGCTGAGCGGACTGCCAAGCCTTCCGAAGATATCCTCCGCAAGCTCACCCGCAGTGAGAGGTCCCGTTGCAACTATCGTTATCCCGTCCTCCCAATCTATCGACTTTTTCTCTCCGCTTATTACCGTTATAAGACTTTCACTGCGTATCTTCTCCGTCATCGCATCCGAAAAAAGCTTACGGTCAACTGCAAGTGCGCCTCCTGCTTCCACCCTCGTTTTCAAGGCAGACTCCACAAGCGCGGAGCCAAACAGCTCCATTTCTTTTTTCAGTAGTCCTGCCGCCGACTCAAGACGCTCCGCCTTAAGAGAATTGGAGCACACAAGCTCCGCAAAGCCCTCGTATTTATGAGCCGGACTGTATTTCTCAGGCTTCATCTCGTAAAGCTCTACCTTTATTCCTCTTTTTGCAAGCTGTAACGCCGCCTCGCATCCTGCAAGTCCCGCTCCTATTACACGTACAGTTAATTCCGCTCTCATCCGGACGCTCCTTAATTTTTATTCCTCGCTTTTTTCTTCCTCAGCCGACTCCTTAACATATCCGCAGCCTTCTTTTGCACAGTAGACCTTACCGTTTCTGCCTTTTTTCTTGAAAAGTCCGCCGCCGCATTTCGGACATTTTTCCGCTGTCGGAACATCCCACGTCATAAATCCGCATTTGGGATTATTTTCACATCCGAAATATTCCTTGCCCGTCTTACTCTTTTTGGAAAGCATCTTTCCGCCGCATTCCGGACAGACTCCGCCGGTATCTTTGACTATCTTCTTTGTATTCTTACACTCAGGGAATCCCGGACACGCCAAAAACTTTCCGAACCTTCCGCTCTTGACTACCATCTTTCTGCCGCAAAGCTCACATACTTCATCGGATTCCTCTTCCGGAAGCTTAATCTTAACTCCCTTGGTTTCCTCTTCCGCTTTATCGAGCGACTCCATAAACGGTCCGTAAAAATCAGACAAGGTCTTTACCCAATCGCTCTTGCCCTCTTCTACTTCGTCCAGTTTTTCTTCCATATTAGCGGTAAAATCAACGTCAACTATATCCTTAAAACGCTCCTTCAACACTCCGTTGATAACCTCTCCGAGCTGAGTGGGTTTAAGCGCCTTTGCTTCACGCTCAACATATTCTCTCGCAAGTATCGTCGTTATTATCGCCGCATAGGTACTCGGTCTGCCGATGCCGTTTTCCTCAAGCGTTTTTATAAGTGCCGCCTCGGTATACCTCGCGGGCGGCTGAGTAAAGTGCTGGAGTCCCTCTACATTTTTAAGCTCCAGTACATCTCCCGTTTCCATCTCAGGTAATTTCGACGCCTTATCTCCCTCTTCGTCGGCTCCTTCTTCATAAAGAGCTGTAAAGCCATCAAACTTGACAGAGTATCCGCTCGCTTTAAACAGATATTTCCCCGCCTCAATATCAACCGAAACAGTATCAAGAAGCGCATTAGCCATTCTGCTTGCGATAAAACGCTCCCATATCAGCTTGTAGAGCTTATACTGGTCGGAGCTAAGGCTGCTTTTTATATCTGCAGGAGCAAGCTCCGGCATTGTCGGACGTATTGCTTCATGCGCATCCTGTGCTCCGCTCTTGGTTTTGTACTCCCTCGGAGATGTCGGCAGATACTTCGAGCCGTAATACGCCTTTACGTAAGCCTCTCCCGCCGCTGCCGCTTCCTGCGATACTCTCAGTGAATCGGTTCTCATATACGTGATAAGTCCGACTGCGCCGAGCTCCGGAAGCTCTATTCCTTCATACAGCTCCTGCGCTGCCTTCATCGTTCTCTTAGCTTGGAATCCCAGCTTTCTCGATGCTTCCTGCTGTAATGTAGAGGTAGTGAACGGGGGTGCCGGATTCTTCTTCCTTACCGCTTTTTTTACGGTTCCTACCTTATAGACCGCTTCCTTTATCTCCGCCAATATCTTATCGGCATCCTCTTTACTGCTCAGCTGTACCTTTTTGCCGTTTTCTCCGTGAAACTTCGCTTGGAACGTCTTTTTCGACGATGCTGCCTTTAATTCAGCATCTATCGACCAGTATTCCACCGGCTTAAAGTTTCTTATCTCCTCTTCTCTGTCCGTTATAAGACGGACTGCTACCGACTGTACTCTTCCCGCAGAAAGTCCTCTTCTTATCTTCTTCCACAAAAACGGACTCAGCTTGTAGCCCACTATCCTATCCATTATTCTTCTCGCCTGCTGCGCATTCACCAAATCCATATCTATCTTTCTCGGATTTGACATTCCTGCAGCGACTCCGCTTTTGGTTATCTCGTTGAACGCTACTCTGTTTTCCTGCTCTAAATCGAGTCCCAAAAGATACGCCAAGTGCCACGATATTGCCTCTCCTTCGCGGTCAGGGTCGGTCGCAAGGTAGACCTTATCGCTCTTACCCGCCTTTTCTTTGAGCTCGTCCGCCAGCTTCTTCTTTCCGTCGAGTATTGAATATTTCGGCTCAAAATTCTTTTCAGTATCTATTCCAAGCTTACTCTTCGGCAGATCTCTTATATGTCCCATTGACGCTACTACGTCATACCCTCTGCCCAAATATTTCTTTATCGTTTTCGCCTTCGCCGGCGACTCGACTATTACTAATTTCGACATTAAATTTTCTATCCTTTCGAACCTTTATTTAAGACCGAAGCTGTTTCCCGGAAACGATCTTACCATTCCGTATATTTCAAGCTCCGTCAGCGCTGATGCTACTGTGTGAAAAGGCAGTCCCGACTCGGCTGATATATCGTCGGTACTCTTTGCCTCACCCTCAAGTACGGCGTACACCCTTTTGCTCTCCTCGCTCATTTCAGGCGGTAATTCTCTTCTTTGGGGAACCTTCTTCTCCGCTTTCTCCGCCTTCTCTGACACCTCCGCCTTACTGCTTTCCGATTTCTTTACTGCTCTCGGCTCCAGCCTCAGCTTCGACATCTCTATTCTGTCTAAGTATTTGTACTCGTATTCTTCCAAAATATCCGCCGCGCAGGTTACCGGTATCGCGCCCTGCTTCAGCAGCATATTATTTCCCGCGAGGTTATCTCTGAAAATATTCCCCGGTACCGCAAACACGTCTTTGCCCTGCTCTATCGCATGATTTGCCGTTATCAGCGCTCCGCTTCTCATGCTCGCTTCAACTATTACGGTTCCTGCAGATATTCCCGAAATAAGCCTGTTTCTCACAGGGAAATTCCTTCCGCTGAGCTCTGCTCCGGGCGGGTAGTCGGTAACGACCGCTCCGTTTTCCACTATCTTTTCAAAAAGCCCTTTATTTGAGTTCGGGTAAACTCTGTCAAGTCCCGTAGCCATTACCGCAACGGTCTTTCCGCCCGCTGTTATCGCTGCGGAATGTGCGGCTCCGTCTATTCCCTCGGCAAGTCCGCTGACTACTACCGCTCCTTTTGCCGCAAGCTCCCCCGATATCTTCACCGCCGCATTTATTCCGTATTGAGAACACTTCCTCGTTCCGACCATAGCTATATACAGATTATCGTCAAAATCAGGAAGTTCTCCCCTTACATACAATACCGCAGGATACGCAAAAATATTCCTGAGCCTTGAAGGATACTCGTCGCTGTCAAAGGTTATTATCCTCCCTTTAAGCTTTTCCGTCTTCTCCATTATTCTGTAAGCATCTCCGAGAGTAGTCTTCATCAGGCGCTTCACCGTTTCTTCCCTTACCTTCGGCAGCTGTCTGAAGCCTTCTTCGCCCGTTTCATAAAACGTCCTCGGATTTCCGTATTTATCTATCACGCTGTCATATCTCATACCGGTTCCGAGCGCAAGACTCAGCCATACCCAGTATTCGACCGGACATCTATTCTCCATTACTCTCTCCTCCGCCGCTTTATTTATGTGTCAATTTATACGAGAGTATCGCTGCCGCAGATGCCGCATTAAGCGATTCCGCTTCGCCCTTCATCTCTATCATTACCTTAAAATCACTGCTATTTACCGCAAAATCCGAAAGTCCGTTAGCCTCGTTTCCTATAAGCACCGCACTTCCCTTTCCGAACTCCACGTCAGAAAGCGCCATACTCTCCTCATCCAAGGCGGCTGCATAGCTCTTTATCCCTTTTATCCTCAACATCTCAAACAGACTTTTCTCGTCCTCAGCAATTACTACCGGAATATGAAAAATACTTCCCATCGTAGCTCTCACTGCTTTCGGCGAATATATATCCGCGCACTCCCGCGTCATTATTACGGCATCTACTCCCATCGCATCTGCTGTTCTGACTATCGTTCCTGCATTTCCGGGATCCGCTATCCCCGCCATTACTATATATCTTCCGTCACTGTTAATTTTATCAGTGTTATTTTCATTGTCAAGTTTTTTACAAACACATACTATTCCCTGCGGATTTTTAGTGTCACTTATTTTTTCCATTACTCCCTTGGTTATCTCCCACGCCTTTTGCGCCGATGACACTATCTTTCCCATCCTCTCAGGCTCTTTTTCATACGCCTGCGAGCTGTAATACGCCTCAACTATTCTTCCGCTTTTCGCCGCCTCCTCACAAAGACGGATTCCCTCTGCAACGAAAACTCCCAGCTCGTCCCTTACTCTTCTATCTTCCTTTATTCGACGCGTCCTCTTTATATTTTCGTTCTCTCTGCTCGTTATCTTCTCCATTTCCTACCTCTCCGCGCCTTTCCTAATAATTGAAAATATCGCCCGAGTCATCCCCGGGCGATAGTATTTTTGCTTAAAGAGCCGCCTTTGCCTGCTCTACCAGTGCGGTAAATGCAGCTGCGTCATTGATAGCTATTTCAGACAGCATCTTACGATTTAACGTAATTCCAGCTTTTTTAAGTCCGTTCATAAATGTCGAATAGTTCATTCCGTTCATACGGCATCCGGCAGATATTCTGGTGATCCAAAGCTTTCTGAAATCACGCTTCTTCATCTTTCTTCCCGCAAACGCATAGTTTCCGGATTTCATTACTGCCTGCTTTGCAGTCTTAAAGAGCTTGCTCTTGCTTCCAAAGTATCCTTTTGCTAATTTGAGGACCTTTTTTCTTCTCTTATGAGTCATTGTTGCACGTTTTATACGAGCCATTTTCTATTTACCTCCGTTATAGGTGTTTTTAATTTTCGTGTGTCCCGAACATTCTTCCTTATTTATTCGGTAAAAGCGCCTTTACAGCCATAACATTGGTCTTATCTGCATATGCTGCTTTACGAAGTCCTCTTTTACGCTTTGTATTCTTCTTTGTAAGAATGTGAGATTTGTATGCGTGAGCGCGCTTTACCAATCCGTTTTTGTTGATTTTAAAACGTTTTTTTGCTCCGCTGTGTGTTTTAAGTTTAGGCATCCTTTGTTCCTCCTTTATTACTTGGCGGGTTTCGCCGTGATCATCATCGTCATACTCCGGCCTTCAAGCTTCGGTGCTTTATCTACACTTCCGAACTCCGAACATGCCGTAGCAAATCTCTCCATTATCGTTCCTCCCATTTCGGGATGTGCCATTTCTCTTCCGCGGAACTTCAGCGTAACCTTTACCTTATCTCCGTCCTTCAGAAATTCCTTCGCATGATTCGCTTTCGTGTTAAAATCGTTAGTATCGATATTCAGCGAAAGTCTGATCTCCTTGATAGAGATTACCTTTTGGTTCTTTTTAGCTTCTTTTTCTCGCTTCGCCTGTTCAAAACGATATTTGCCGTAATCCATTATACGACAAACCGGCGGAGTCGCCTGAGGAGCTATCTTTACCAGATCAAGATCCTTTGAATACGCAACCTTCTGCGCATCCTTTGCAGACATTATTCCAAGCTGGCTTCCGTCCACGTCGATAACTCTGATCTCCTTATCTCTTATCTCCTCGTTGATTTGCATTTCATTACTGCTGATGACCAAACACCTCCAAAACCCGTTAAGTTTTCAAAATTAAAATGTGCGCAGACTTCCATCCGCGCACAATAAATCACCCTGAATTCCAAGGAAATTATTGACCTTACCGACCGATGCCGCAAGGTGAGAACGGACGTGTTCTGCTTTGTTTTCCTTGGCATTATACCAGATCCGTTCCCTCTTGTCAATACCCAAATCACTAATTTCTCCACATTCTTTTTACAAGATAGTCCGCATCCGCTTTTACGTCGCTTCCGCCAAGTAACGCAAGTGATTTTCCTCCCGTTTTAAGCTCCGACACCACCACGTAATCAAGCGACAGCATATCACAATGTAAATATATATTCCCCGGCTCAAAAACCTCCGTAGTACCGTTATTTACATACCTGAGCCTGTAACTTTTATCTCCTGCTTCAAGTCCGCTTACCGCAAATCTTTTGGTAACCAAAAAGCTGCTGTACCCGTCATAATATATTTCAATATATTTTCCCTCTTGGATATATTTTCCGATCTGCTTCGGAGTTTTCGGAGAGGATATGTCCACAAAAATCATTCCCGTTTCCTCAAACGCAGTTTTTATTACCTTTTTCTCTGTATCCGCCTCGTAAATCACAATGAGCGTATCCTCTTCCACTTTAAGCGTCTTTACCTCGCCGCCGTTTACCGCAAATCCCGCTACAAGATTCCCTTTGGAATTTTGTAT
>CAJGEB010000048.1 GCA_904502045.1 uncultured Oscillospiraceae bacterium | reverse complement strand
CTGGCGGAGAAGGAGGGATTTGAACCCTCGCGGCAGTTTTATCCACCCTACTCCCTTAGCAGGGGAGCCTCGTCACCACTTGAGTACTTCTCCAAGGTGATTATAAATGGCGGAGGGAATGGGATTCGAACCCATGTGCGCTTGCGCGCAAACTGATTTCGAGTCAGCCCCGTTATGACCACTTCGATATCCCTCCGCATGTTAACGAAAACGGTCAAAACCGGCAACGAGGATATTATAACAGAGTGGAATAAAAAAATCAAGAGTAAATTTACAATAGTTGAAAAAATATTATGGAAAAAGAAGCTTTACAACGAGGGGAGCGAGGAATATTACAGTAATGTCGCCGATAAGAGCGGAAATTAGAGTAAAGCGTGAGTGCTTTACATGAGTAGCGCCGAAATAAACCGCCATGGTGTAGAAAGTAGTTTCGGTGGAGCTGAGCATTACAGCAGCAATTTTAACTAATTGACTGTCGGCGCTGAAATTATTGAGGAGATCGCGAAAGAGAACGATAGCACCGCTGCCGGAAACGGGGCGCAGGAGCGCGATGGGGAGGGTTTCTTTGGGAATACCGACAAGTGAAGCAGCAGGAGCGAGAAGGCTTGTAATAACGTCAAGAGCGCCTGAAGCTTTAAACATACCGATAGCAGTAAGGAGCGCAACGAAAGTAGGGAGGAGCCTTGCAGCGGAAGAGAGTCCCTTTTTGGCGCCGCGGATAAAGGAGTCAAAAATATTTACCTTTTTGATAAGACCGTACCCTAAAATAAGCACCATAATTAGCGGGATTGTGAGGTTTGATAGTTTATCCAATATTTAACCGTACCTCCTTTTAGAAAAACGGGAGAGCAGCTTAACGGAGAGGACAGCAACAAAGAGCGAGATGAAGGAAGTAATCAAAACAGCGGGCATGATATCGAGCGGGGAAGCGGAGCCTTGAGCCATACGCATAGCAGCAATAGTAGTGTTGGGAAGAAGCTGGAGAGATGCAGTATTCATAACAACGAAGAGGATCATGTTATTTGAGGCGGTATCTGAGTAAGCGTCAAGCTTTTCGAGCTCCTGCATAGCAGAAATACCGAGCGGAGTCGCAGCGTTACCCAGACCGAGCAAATTTGCGGTAATATTCATTGAAATAGACTTCATCGCGGGGGATTTTTTATCAAGACCGCGAAACAGTCTGCCGGTGATACCGTAAAGAAGAGAAGAGATTTTTTGAGTAATACCTGATTCAGTGGCAATCTCCATAATACCGCTCCAAAGGCAGAGGATACCGAGGAGTTCTATAGTAAAGGAAACGGCGCCGGAGCACTCGTTGATAGCAGCAGCGGAAACCTGAGGTAAAGTACCGAGAAAAATACTTGAAATAAGAGAGAAAGCGATCAGCAGGAAGAAAAGCCAGGATAGCATAAAAATACTCACACTCCGAATAAAAGATAGTTCGGTAAATCATATTCGGAAAGAGGAGTGTAAATACGAGGGAGAGAAGAAAAAATATTGTAAAGTAAAAATTAATATTGTGAAAACATATAGAAAATCGGCTTGTAATTACCGGTAATGTATGCTATTATATTGGGCGTAAAAAAGAGGAGAAATAAAGTGATTTATTAAAAGGAAGGTAAGAAGATGAAGTCGATAGGGGTAGTAAGGCACATAGACAGACTTGGCAGGATCGTTCTTCCAATGGAGCTTCGTAAGGTTTTCGGAATAAAGCAAGACGATCCGCTTGAGATATATGTAGATGAAGATAAGATAATATTAAAGCAGTACAAGCCTGCGTGTATTTTTTGCGGGAACGCAAAAGAAATGGTATCGTATAAAGGGCAGAATATATGCAAGAAGTGCTTAGAGGAGCTTAAAGCTCAGGAGGAGTAATACCAAAAAATACCGTGAGTAAGTTGAGTCGGAGCGGAGAAAATAATAATGTCGCGTGAGTAGAAAATAAGTCGAAGATAGATTATAAGCTTAGAGAAAGCGCGGACAAGCTCTGACTGATCAAACGGTAAAAATAAGGGAAAAATAAAAGCCCTGTCGAATCGTAGGATCGGCAGGGCTTTTTGAATGCGGGGATTATTTGAAATACTCGACAGCGGAAGTGAAGATGGGTTGTATCTTATTTCCGTCGACGTTTTTGTAAACGCCGTTAGTATATCTTTCGGTATGTCCCATTTTACCGAAAACTCTGCCGTCGGGGGAGGTAATACCCTCGATAGCACAAACGGAGTTGTTGGGATTGTAGCGCGGATCGAGAGTGGGCTCACCTGAAAGATCGACGTACTGAGTAGCGATCTGTCCGTTAGCAGCAAGGGAATCCACAAGCTCGGTGGGAGCAATAAATCTTCCTTCGCCGTGGGAGATAGCGATGAGATGGATATCTCCGACATTGGAATTCATAAGCCACGGGGACTTATTGGAAGCAACTCTCGTGCGAACGAGCATGGACTGATGGCGACCGATGGTGTTGAAGGTGAGGGTAGCGCTGTTTTGGTCCATATCTCTGATCTCGCCGTAAGGAACAAGACCGAGCTTGATGAGCGCCTGGAATCCGTTACAGATACCGCACATAAGACCGTCGCGATTTTTGAGGAGGTCGTGAACGGCATCCTTTATCTGAGGATTGCGGAAGAAGGAGGTGATGAATTTTGCGGAACCGTCGGGTTCATCACCGCCGGAAAATCCGCCGGGGATAGCGATGATCTGGGATTTAGCGATAGCCTTAGCCATCATATCGGCAGATTCGGAGATATCGGAAGCAGTAAGGTTGCGGATCACAAATATCTCTGCCTCGGCGCCTGCAGCCTCAAATTGCCTTGCGGTATCGTATTCGCAGTTGGAGCCGGGGAATACCGGAACTAAAACTCTGGGTTTTGTAAAAGATGCAGCAGGTTTTAACGCAGCACCAGAGCGAGTAAAGCTAAAGGTGGGAACCTTAATTTTAGAAACGGGAGTTTTGGTGGGGAAAACGGGTTCGAGCTTATTTTCCCAAATGGACTGCAGCTCCTCAAGGCAAATATCGGAGCCGTTGCAGCTTATCGCGTAATCGGAAGAGGTAGTACCCAACAAAACAGCACCTTCGGGAGCCTCATCTGCTTCGATAATGAATCCTAAACGGTAATCGAAGAGCTCGGCATCGGAGATATTTTTATCAAATTTGAATCCGAGCTTATTACCCAGTGCCATCTTGAGAACAGCTTCGGCAACACCGCCGCCGGAGAGAGTGCGGACCGCGCGGGCCTTTTTAGCTCTTACGAAATCGCTTACCGATTTAAACATCTTTTTAACGCCATCGAAATCGGGAGTACCGTCCTCGTTAAAGGGTGAGGAGATGAGGAATACCTTGCTGTCGGGTTTTACGAATTCGCCGGGGATAACGGTATCGACGTCGGAAACTGAAACGGCAAAGGAAACGAGAGTGGGCGGAACGTCTATCTTTTCGAAGGTACCGGACATAGAATCCTTACCGCCGATGGAAGCTATCTCAAACTGGAGCTGAGCTTCCATAGCTCCGAGCAGAGCCATAAAGGGAAGACCCCAGCGCTTAGGATCGTTGTTGGTGCGTCCGAAATATTCTTGGAAAGTGAGCCATATTTTTGAAGGATCGCCGCCTGCGCCGATTATCTTAGCTACGGACTCGGTTACCGCGATCATAGCTCCAACATAGGGATTTTGCGAGGAGATGAAGGGATTGAAGCCCCAAGACATAAGCGAGCAGGTAGAGGAATCTCCCTTTTCGAGCGGAATTTTAGCTACCATGACCTGTTCGGGAGTAAGCTGATGTTTTCCGCCGAATGGCATAAATACCGAGCCTGCACCGATGGTGGAGTCAAAGCGTTCCACAAGACCTTTTTGCGAGCAGACGTTGAGATCTCCCGCAAGAGCCTTAAATTTATCAGAGGTGGAGCCTGTAAAGGCGCCCGGCTTAACAGCACCCGAATCGGCTACTATATCGGTATGCTTTGAAGCGCCGTTGGAGTTGAGGAATTCCCTTGAAATATCAACGATTTTCTTATCGTTCCAATACATAACAAGACGGGGATCCTCGGTAACTGTAGCAACAACAGTAGCCTCAAGATTTTCCTTGGAAGCGAGTTTTATGAATTCATCGACGTTATTTTTGTCGACCACAACAGCCATTCTCTCTTGGGATTCACTGATAGCGAGGTCGGTACCGTCGAGCCCCTCATACTTTTTGGTTACCGCATTGAGATTAATGATAAGACCGTCAGCGAGCTCGCCTACGGCAACGGAAACGCCGCCTGCGCCGAAATCGTGGCAGCGTTTGATCATAGTGGAAACCTTGGGGTTGCGGACGAGTCTTTGGAGGTTGCGCTCTTCGGGAGCATTACCCTTTTGAACTTCAGCGGAGCAAGTGGAGAGAGAGGAGAGAGTGTGGGACTTAGAGGAGCCGGTAGCACCGCCGCAGCCGTCTCTGCCGGTACGTCCGCCGAGCAGGATTACCGCATCGGAGGGCGAGGGAACGGAGCGAACGACGTTCTCTTCGGGAACGGCAGCAATAACGGCACCTATCTCCATACGCTTTGCTATATAGCCGGGATGATAAATTTCGGAAACGTGGCCGGTAGCAAGACCGATCTGGTTTCCGTAGGAGCTGTATCCCGCAGCAGCAGTAGTGGTGAGCTTTTTCTGGTGAAGCTTACCGGGGAGTGTTTCGGAAACAGGAGTCAAAGGATCAGCAGCACCGGTAACTCTCATAGCCTGATATACGTAAGCGCGGCCGGAGAGAGGATCGCGGATAGCACCGCCGAGGCAGGTAGCAGCGCCGCCAAAGGGTTCGATCTCGGTGGGATGGTTATGAGTTTCGTTTTTGAACATTAAGAGGTAAGGCTTTTGGGAACCGTTCACATCAACGTCTATCTTAACGGAACAAGCGTTGATCTCTTCGGACTCATCAAGAGCAGGAACCAATCCCTTTTTCTTGAGATACTTTGCACCGATAGTAGCGAGATCCATAAGAGAAACGGGCTTATCTCTGTCGCCGTAAACGAACTTGCGGCACTCAAGGTACTTATCGTAAGAGCGTTTGATATTTTCGGGAATAATAGAAACGTTATCTATATTGGTGAGGAAGGTGGTGTGGCGGCAGTGATCTGACCAATAGGTATCTATCATGCGGATCTCGGTAATGGTGGGATCGCGCTGTTCTGAGATAAAGTAGTTCTGGCAGAATTTTATATCGTCGAGATCCATTGCAAGTCCGTACTTAGCAACGAATTCGCGGAGCTCATTTTCCCCGAGACCGATAAAGCCGTCAAGAGTTTCAACAGCGGTGGGAATATCATAATCCATATCGAGAGAATCGACGGGCTCAAGTGAAGCCTCGCGGGACTCAACGGGATTTATCATATAGCTTTTAATTTTGTTAAGCTCCTCGTCTGAAACCTTACCCGAAAGGATAATGAGTTTAGCGGTTCTGATAACGGGGCGCTCGCGCTGAGTAAAGAGCTGAATGCACTGAGCGGCGGAATCGGCACGCTGATCGAATTGTCCGGGGAGATATTCCATTGCGAATATTTTTTGGTCGGCGCAAAGAGAAGGAGCCTCAAAAGAAACCTCATCTACGGGCGGTTCGGAAAATACGGTATTGACGGCGACGGTGAAGTCCTCATCGGAAAGGCCCGAGACGTCATAACGGTTGATGATCCTGAGACCTTCGAGGGAAGCGATTCCGAGGAAGGAGCGGATATCGTTAAAAGCGCCTTGAGCTTCTACGTCGAAACCGGATTTTTTTTCAACGAAAATACGTTTTACAGACATAATAAAACTCCTGTTCTAAAATATATTTTAAGGATAAATTACTTACAAGGTTAGTTCACCGAAGCAGCAGTCGCCGCGAAGTGAAGTGATGCGGACGTTTAGGACTTGTCCCGCAAGAGAGGAGTCCGACAAGACCTGCACCGGAGTGTAGTTCATAGAGTACCCTTCACAGATTCCGTCTTTAAAAGTTGACTCAAACAAAACCGACACGGTTTTACCTATTTGCGAGAGTAAAAATTCCCGCCGTGACTTTTCTGTGACATCGTTCATAATATCACAGCGACGTTTTTTTTCTGCGAGAGTAAGCTGTCCGGACATATCGGCAGCCTTGGAGCCTTTGCGTTTTGAGTAGGGGAAGATATGTACCTTCAAGAATCCGACGGAGCTCACAAAATCGAGCGATTTTTGAAATTCCTCTTGTGATTCTCCGGGGAATCCCGTCATAACGTCGGTGGTGACGGAAGCATCGGGGAAAGCGATACGAATTCGCCTTACGAGGTCTGCGTACATAGCGCTGTCGTATCTTCTGCGCATACGTTTTAATGTATCGTCGCAGCCGCTTTGGAGCGCAAGGTGAAATTGAGGACAGAAGTTATCCAAACCGGCGAGGGTATCAATATCCTTTTGGGAGATAAGATCGGGTTCGAGGGATCCGAGTCTAATGCGGACATCGGGAAGCGAGCGGCAAATTTCGGCTACCGCATCTGAAAAGGAAAGAGAAATATCCTTACCGTAAGAAGAGAGGTTGATACCGGTGAGAACAATCTCGCGGTAACCGTTTTGGTAAAGTATTTTTGCATCTTCCAGAACGTCCTTGAGAGGTTTTGACCTTACGGGACCGCGCGCAAAAGGAATAATGCAGTAGGAGCAATATCTGTCGCAGCCGTCCTCTATTTTGAGGAAAGCTCTTGTACGGTCCGAAAAGTTTTTGACTCTCATCGGTTCAAAGGAGTCCTTCGGAGAGAAGGGTTCGATTTTAACTATGCGCTGTTTGGTGCCGAGGGACTGCTTTACGGCATCAATAAGAGATTGTCTGTTTTTGTTGCCTGTAATAATATCGACCTCGGTAAGCAAGGCAGCTTCATCGGGGAATGCCTGAGGGAAGCAGCCGGTAAGAGCAACGATGGCGTTTGGGTTTAGCTTTTTGGCTCTTCGCATCATAGTGCGGGATTTTTTATCTCCGACGGCAGTAACGGTGCAGGAATTTATAACGTAAACATCGGCGAAATCGTCGAACGGAACTATCTCAAAGCCTTCTTCGGAGAAGCGTTCCTCGAGAGCGCCGGTTTCGTATTGATTAACTTTACAGCCGAGGGTAAAAAAAGCGATTTTAGGCATAGAGCACTCTCCGTAATAAAATACAAAATCTCACAAATAACATTATATAAAACTTTGCCGAAAAAAGCAATTAGCAGTTGACTAAAAAGTTTGGGACTGCTATACTACAAATTAGGTTAATAATAATAAATAATATAATATAGTAAGGAGAAAGGCGGAGAAAAATGGTTCGTGCGGAGGTGCGTTTAAAGGATATAAGCGCGATAAAGAGGTTTGTTGATGTTGCGAATGATTTAAAGAGCGAGGCGGAGCTTTCGGTAGGGGATTACCGAGTTGACGCAAAATCTATAATGGGAATATTGAGTATGGATTTAG
>CAJGEB010000047.1 GCA_904502045.1 uncultured Oscillospiraceae bacterium | reverse complement strand
CCTCATTCTTCTCCACTATCTTATAATAGATTCTGTTCTTCTCCCAGTTTTCCATCGTTTCCGGCTCCCTCTGAGGTAACGCCGCTCTCATAGGAAAATCTGTCTTCAATAGATTTAATGTGTTGTTGTAATCCTGCGCCATTATAAATTTATCCTTTCACCGCGTTTTTACGCGTTCTTTATTCTATTTCAAGCTCATCCTCGGTTTCCTCAACGGATCCCTCTTCCTCAGAATCTGCTTCTTCAGCTACTTCAGTTTCTTCCTCTTGTTCTATCTCTTCAAGCTCCTCTTCATCATCGGTAAGCTTTGAGATGAGCTCAAGATGCTCACGGTACATCTCAAGCAGATTGTTCTTGAACTCCGACACCTCTTTATTAAGTGCCGCAAGAGTTTCCTGCTCTCTCTTAAGCTCCGCTTTGGTATCTCCCAACATCTCATCAGATGCCTTCTGCGCTTCGCTCAGCATCGTATTCGCTTTCGCTTCTGCCTCGCTTACTATTCCCGCTGCCTTCGCAGTAGCTTCCTGCATCATTACCTCAGACTTCGCCTTTGCTTCCCTTACGATACTGTCGCCAAGCTTCTGGGCTCCGACAAGCACCGTCTTCAAGCTCTCTTCGCTCTGTCTGTATTCCTCAAGCTTATCTGCTACTACTTCCAATTTGCGCTCTAAATCTATATTCGCTTCCTGCAATTTTGCGTAGTCCGCTACTACCTTGTCTAAAAAGTCGTCTACCTCTTCCATTCTGTATCCTTTCGATACCTTCTCAAATCTTTGGTTCATAATATCTTCCGGTCTTAACATTTCTCTGCACTCCTCTTTATTTATTTTTTCTCGCCTTTACCTTTATTCGCCCTTTTTTAGTCTGTTCGCCTACACTGTCTATTACATACCTTCCGCTTGCGCGAACCGATATTATATCCCCGTCGCATACCTCGTCGGCAACTCGCTTTATTTCCTCAAAATTTACTGATACCGCGCCGCTCTTTATTATCTGTGACGATTTCTCCCTGCTTATGTTAAGCAGTACCGCTATAATAGCGTCAAGTCTTACCGATGCTGCCGTTGCGCTTATCTCCTCATATCCTGCTCCTTCGGGTAGCTCGCCTACTATTCCTTGCGCTATCTTTACTCCCGCGCGCCCGACCTTCTCAAGCTCATTTTTAACAAGCTCCGCCGCTGCATCACTCAAAAATATTACGCACCTATCTTCTCCGACAAGTATATCTCCCACACACTCTCTTTTTATTCCCAGTCCAAGCACTGCTCCTAAAAAATCTCTGTGGGAAAGCGGCTCCTCTTTTCTGAACGTTAATGTCAGCGCCGTTATCGGAAAGCTCTCCGCATCTTCCTCCATATACTCAGGAAAAACTCCGAGATACTTCCTCTCGGAGCCGTCATACCCGCCGTATAACATATATTTACCGTATCTCTCGCGCGCGGCTATCACTTTAGCTATCTCCTGCCGTCTTCCGTCAAGAAAGCCCACAAACCTTACTCTTCCGCCGTTTGCCGCTTCCCTAAAATATTCCCTCACGCGAGATGCAAAATATTTCTCCTCATCGGTAAGATTATCCAATATCATACCTTAAAAATATACTCCGTTGCTCTCAAGCTCGTCCAAAAGGTCGCCCATTATATTTACATTATAAGGAGTTATTATATATGTACTGTTCGCTACTCTCTTTATCTGTCCGTTATTTGCATAAGCAACTCCGCTCAAAAAGTCAACAAGTCTGCGCGAAATATCCTTATTGGTGGACTCCAAATTCAAAACAACGGTATTCTTGGAATTAAGATGATCCGCTATGGATCTCGCATCCTCAAATTTATCCGGCTTCACAAGTACGACCTGAAGCTGTGTCGTAGTGTTTATGTTAACTACCTTATTGGACTTTACCTCTTGACTCACTACGTTTCTCGCCGCGTTATCCTTCGTAATTATATCCATTTCATCTTCCTCCATCATATCTTCGTCCTGAGGTATTCCCATAAAACTTTTAAGCTTATCCTTGATTCCCATTATAACGCTCCTTTTCTTAAACGTATTTTCTTTCTCCGAATATTGCTCTTCCGAGTCTTACTATATTCGTTCCGTGTTCTATTGCTTCAACGTAATCTCCGGACATTCCCATCGACAATACGTCCATACTAACATTATCTATTTTTTTACCCTTTATGTCAACAAACAATCGCCTCATATTTTCAAAAAATTTTCTGCTTTCTGCTGAATTTTCACATATCGGCGGAATTGTCATCAGTCCGCGCACCTTTATTCCCTTCATTTCGGCTATTTCGCAGATCATTTCCTCCGCTTTCGCAAGCTCGATCCCGCTCTTACTTTCCTCTGCTCCTACATTTATCTCCACAAGCGCGCCCATCTCGATTCCGCAGATTTGCGCTCTTTTGCTTATCTCCGCCGCAAGCTTTACGCTGTCCACCGACTGTATCATCTTTACCTTATCTATCACATACTTCACCTTGTTACTCTGAAGTGCTCCTATAAAATGTATCTCTGCTTCAGGCAAGTACATCTCATACTTCGACAGCATCTCCTGTGCGCGATTTTCTCCAAGCAGCGTTATCCCTTTCGATATCGCAAAATTCACTTCCTCGCAAGGTACCGTTTTGGTTACTGCCATTATTTTTACCTCATCAATACTCCTGCCGCTCCTTGCACACGCATCCGCTATCTCCTCTTTTATCCTCTCTATATTATACTCTATTCTCTCCAACCTGTTTTCCTTCATACAGATCCTTTCCCTCCACAAACACTTCATCAAACAGCTGTATCGCTTCACTGTCGTAACTGTCCCATTTTACTACATAATAGCCTACGCCCTTATACAGTATCTCTACCGTTTTATACCTTACCACCGTCTTCTTAAGTATATAAACTCCGCTCCGTCCGTTTACCATTCTGAGCGCTTTTTCAGGTATTCTAAGTCCGTTTATCTCTTTGAAGATTATCTCTGCCGAATGGCTCCTCAGCTTTAAAAGCTCTCTGGAAATGTAGTCACAGCTGAATATTACCACCGAATTCTCAGAGCTTTCGTCCTCTAATATCTTTTCTACCTCCGCAGGTATCTCTTTCAGTCCCTTTATTCCGAAATCAAGGGTAAGCTCGGCTCCCTCATAAAACTTATTTGCAGATGCGCTCGGTACTATCGCTGCATATTTCCACTCGTAATCCGTTACCAGCTTCCCTATTGCCTCGCCTTTCTTTATCTGTGCTTTCGCTATATCCTCAAAATCCTTAACGCTATAATTCCCTATCTTCTCAAAAGTAATCTCACTCTCATATCCGTCGGTGTATGATACAAAATACCCCTTCTTATCAGTCTTCAGCTTCTTTATCGGCTCGCTTATCTTATCCTCACACTCTTCGAGTAACACTTCAAGCTCGGATATCCTCACCTCGATATCCTCCGCGTTACCCGCTATTACCTTCTTTACGTTAAGCAGCTTCGTAAGCTCCTTCTTTATCTCCTCTGCCTCTTCTGCACTCTTACTCTCAGCCGCATTTACCGCCTCTCTTACCTTCTCATTTATCTCCTTATTTATATCTCCTTTGAGCGAAAGGTATCCTTCTCCCCTTCTCTTCGCCTCTTTCAACAGCTCTATCTCTTCCGCTATCCTCTGTGCTTCTTCTATATTTGCAACATCGCTCTCTTCAAGATATACCCTTCCTATCTCTCCGCCGGATGACAGCATCGCTCCGTCTTCGCAAACATAATCAAATACTCCTTCATACTCCGCGTCATATACCTCTTCGCTGCGTATAAAAACTCCGTCGCAAAGCACGCTGTCCTGCACCGAATACCTATATACCGTTTCCATTCTGTACGGCTCATAAAAATATTCGCCTATCTGAAACCCTATATAAGCTAATAAAAATACCGACAAAAGTATCGTCAATATCTTTCCGGTTACAGTTTTCATACCCTCAACATTTCCTTTCTGTCCTAATCAACTAAAAATTCCGAAACATACCCTTGTGCTTCCGAAAGCAGCTCCTGCACGCTCTCATACTCGTCGTAATAAAGCCACTTCACCGCTTTGTTTCTCCTGTACCAAGTAAGCTGCCTTTTGGCGTACCTTCTCGTTTCCCTTTTTATATCCTCAACACACTCTTCAAAGCTTTTTTCGCCGTCCATATAAGCATAAAGCTCTTTGTAGCCTATTGCTTGCGATGCAGTAGCAGACATTCCCGCTTCCCGCAGCGTCCTTGCTTCCGAAAGCAGCCCCTTTTCTATCATCTCGTCCACTCTCGCGTCTATCCTCGAATACAGCTTCCCTCTATCTCTAAAGTCAAGCCCTATTCTGAGTACGTCGTACTCGCTTTCGGATTCCTTTGACCTTCTTATATGCTCACTCATCGTTACTCCGGTAAGACGGTATATCTCTATCGCTCTTATCACTCTGCCCACGTTGTTCGGATGGAGCCGCTCTGCACTTTCCGCATCTATCTCTCTGAGCATTTCAAGTAAGCTCTCGTTGCCGTTTTCATCGGCGTACCTTTTCAGCTCTTCTCTCAGCTCATCGTCCCGACTCGTTTCGCTAAAGCTTATTCCGTCCAAAAGCGAATCCATATAAAGTCCCGTTCCGCCGACTGCTATCACCGTTTTGCCTCGGCTCGCGATATCCTTTATTACCTTGCCCGCCGCTTCAACATACTGTGCTACACTGAACCTTTCCCGCGGATCCAAAAAGTCCACCATGTGATGTACCGCTTCTTTTCTCTCTTCCGCCGTAGGTTTAGCCGAGCCTATATCCATATATTTATATATCTGCATCGAATCTACCGATACTATCTCTCCGCCAAATCTCTTCGCAAGGTGTATTGCCGCTCCCGTTTTGCCCGATGCGGTCGGTCCCACCACTGCTACTACCTTTATCTTTTCAGACATCGGTAAACTTCCTTTCTATATTCTTCCGAACATCTTCTCAAGCTGCCTTTTCGTCAGCTCCACTACCGTCGGCCTTCCGTGAGGACAATACTTTATATCCCCTCTCTCGACCATATCCTCGATAAGCGCTTTCATCTGGTTTATATCGCTCTTATCGTGCGCTTTTATCGCACTTCTGCACGCTACCGAATGATATAACGCATCAAGCTCCTCGGGTGCGGCGTTTTTCTTGCACGATGCTATATTCGCCGCTATCTCTTCGGTAAGCGCTCTGATGTCGGAAGTCTCTGCCCACATCGGTATACTCCTTACCAACACCGTTCCGTTACCGAAATCCTCCATCTCAAATCCGATGTTTTCGGCTATATCCAAATTATCTACTATTGCATCGTAATCGTTTTTGGAAAGTGCTACCGACATCGGTACTATCAGCATCTGGCGCTCCTGACCTGCACCTTCCTTTACAATCTTTTCGTAAATTATCCTCTCATGCGCCGCGTGCTTATCTATCAGCAGTACCCTTTCGTCGTATTCCGCAATTATATAAGTTTCAAAAACCTCGCCCAGTATTCTTATATTCTTGCGCTCCTGCATTTTCACAGGAGTTTCATCACTCTTTATCTCGTCAGCAAAAAACTCTCTAATCTCCGGAAGTTCCTGCTTTTCGGCAATAACCGGCTCCTTCAAAACAGACTGAGTAAACTGCTCATCCTCAGATGCATCCGCTGTTATTACCGCATCCCTCAGCCATTTCGATGTTTTTATCTCTTCCGCTTTATACTCAAACGTTACCCTCGGAAGAGCCTCCTCTTTTTTCACTTCAGCACTATTTTCATACACAACGCTCTCTAATGTTTTTCGCTCTGCGGCAGGCTCCGCGTGTATCTCAAACGTTGTAAGTGTGGGTTTTGTACTCCCCGCTGACGAAAGCGCGTTGTTATCCCGCTGTGCAAGTGCACTTTTTACTGCGTAGTAGATGGTGTGGAATATTGCTTTTTCGTCCTGAAAACGCACCTCCGTTTTCGCCGGATGCACGTTTACGTCCACCGCTCTCGGATCAATGCTTATATTCAACACGCAGGCGGGAAATTTCCCCACCATTATTGATCCTTTATACCCTTCCTCAAGCGCGGCTACACACACCTTGGATCTGAAAAATCTTTTATTTATGTAAAAATTCTGATAGGTTCTGTTAGCTCTCGCGTATCCCGGCTTCGACACGTATCCGCTTACTTCTACTCCGCCCTCTTTATAGCTCGCTTCTATCATATTTTCCGCGGCTTCTTTTCCGTATATCTCGTATATCGTATCCCTGAGCGAGCCGTTACCCGACGTCAGCAGCTTTATCTCTCCGTCACGGATAAACTTTATCTTTACGTCAGGATGTGCAAGTGCTATCTTTTCCACCGCACTCTCAACGTAGTTCCCTTCGCTTGAATCCTTCTTGAGAAACTTCATCCTCGCGGGAGTATTGTAAAAAAGATCTCTCACTATTATCGTTGTTCCCTCAGGACATCCCGCTTCCTCGTACGCTTCCTCTCTTGAGCCGTATATTGCATACCTCGTTCCCGAAACACTGTTTTTGGTTCTCGTCAGCATCTCCACCTTCGATACCGCTGCTACCGATGCAAGTGCTTCTCCGCGAAATCCCATCGTCATTATGCTCTCCAAGTCTTCCTGCGCGCTTATCTTACTCGTTGCGTGACTGATAAACGCACTCCTTACGTCTTCAGGCATAATTCCGCAGCCGTTATCGGTTATGCGAATGAATGTAATCCCGCCGTTCTTTATCTCTACCGTTATCGATGTCGACGATGCATCTATACTGTTTTCCATAAATTCCTTGACTATCGAGGCAGGTCGCTCAACTACTTCTCCTGCAGCGATAAGCTCTATCAAATGAGCATCAAGCTTTTTTATTACTCCCATCGTCGCATCTCTCCTTCTTTTTATTTTATCATCGCTTTTAATTCATAAAGCAGCGTTAACGCTTCAAGCGGAGAAAGTGTATTTACATCTACCTTCTTCAGCTTGTTCTCTACCTCACTGTCAAGCGAAAGCATCGAAAGCTGTCCTACTGCGTCCTCTGTCTGCTTCCCTGCTTTTCTTGTGCTCTCGACCGCATTTCCGCTCTCAAGCTGTCCGAGTATCTCATACGCTCGCTTGATTATACTCGACGGTATTCCCGCAAGCTTAGATACCTCTATTCCGTAGCTCTCATCTACTCCGCCCGGAACTATCTTGCGCAAAAATACTATATCGTCTCCGCGCTTTCTTACCGCGATATTGTAATTCTTTATATTATCAAAATCCGCCTCAAGCTCACTCAGCTGATGATAATGCGTTGCAAACAGCGTTTTTGCTCCACTCTTCTTTTTATCCGCTATATGCTCTATTACAGCACGCGCTATACTCATTCCGTCAAAGGTTGAGGTTCCCCTGCCTATCTCGTCAAGTATAAGAAGACTCCTCTTGGTCGAATTCTTCAGTATATTCGCTACCTCGTTCATCTCTACCAT
>CAJGEB010000046.1 GCA_904502045.1 uncultured Oscillospiraceae bacterium | reverse complement strand
GCTCCGAAAGCGAAGTAAGCACGCCCGAAGAGTCGAGTGGGAGCTCCGAAAGCGAGGGAAGCACACCCGAAGAGTCGAGTGGGAGCTCCGAGAGTGAAGTAAGCACGCCCGAAGAGTCGAGTGGAGGCTCCGAGAGTGAGCCGAGCGAGCCCGAAAAGGATTATGCCGCGCAAAATATTTTTGTGTATGACCTTGCAGGCGGACTGCTTTACAGTAAAGGCGAAATGGAAGCGGAGCTTTTCCCCGCAAGTATAACAAAGCTTGCGGCGGCACTTACTGCCCTTGAGGTTGCGGATCCTCAAATGGTCTGCACGGTCGGGGACGAGCTTAAGCTTGTGGCGGCGGATGCGTCTATCGCTTACGTGAGAAAGGGACACGAGCTGACGGTGGAGATGCTGATAGAAGCGATGCTGCTGCCGTCGGGATGCGACGCCGCGTACGTTTTGGCGGCGAATGTGGGTAGGCTGCTTGAACCGAACGCAGCTGATGCCGGGCAAGCGGTAGATGCGTTTATTGCCGAGATGAACGAGTGGTCCGAGCGAAACGGATTTGTAAATACCGTTTGGGAAAATCCCGACGGCTACCACGCAGAAGGACATTACAGCTGTCTTGCGGACATCTTGAAGCTCGGGGAGCTTTCGCTTGAGAGCGAGATAGTGATGAAATACGCATCGACGGCGTATGCAAAGGTGACCTATGCGAGCGGACATATTAACGAGTGGAGCAACACGAATCAGCTCTTGCAATCCGCAAGCGAGCACTATAATCCGTACTGCGTAGGGCTCAAAACGGGTACTACGGGAAGAGCGGGAGCCTGTTTGCTTGCCGCGTTTGAAAAGGACGGCAAGAAGAGTATTGTAGGAGTGTTCGGGTGCGAAAATTCCTACGACCGTTTTGCTGTTACCAATGAGCTTTACGAGGATTTTCTGAAATAAAAAATACCCCCGTGCTAACGGGGGTATTAATTTTACAGCGAGGGGTTATCGGGTACGAGTTCAGAGGCGGGAGATTTTTTGCAAAATTTTAAAGTAAGGGGTATCAGCAGGACTATTACCGCGGCGGAAGATAGGATGAAAATAAGACTGGTTTTTGCGGTAACCTCTATATTGAGGGGCAGGAAATTTACTGCATTGAAGAATACGTGAAATACTATGGGAGCCAGCAGGGTGCGGAAGTAAAGGAAGAAAAGACCGAGAATAACCCCGAGAACGAAGCCGTACGCCGCCCAAAGAGGAGAGCCGTGCATAATACCGAACAGAGCTCCCTGCAAAATAAGAGCAAGAGCGGTGGGCATACCGCGGGAAAGACGGGTGTAGACGAGCCCTCTGAATACCGTTTCTTCAACTACGGGAGTGAGCAAGGCTATAACGAAAAAGCTGAGGAGCGGGTTACCCGAAAGAAGCGGTGCAGATGAAGAGAGATAATCCGACATCAGCGGGGAATTTTCGGGTATAAGGGAGATGAGTCCCGAAACGAAGAAGTTGAAGGCTACTCCTGCGACGGCCGCGGGAATAAGCGAAAGGACGTTTATTTTATTATAACCGCATTTTGCGAAAAAGTTCTTTTTTCTGACGGCGAAGAAGATGACGTACACCGCGAGGGTGAGGAGTCCTGAGATGAGCAGTATCAGGGTGGTATGTGCGGACATTTCGTTTAATAGCTCGATGAAGAAAGTAAAGGTATTACCTGTATCAAATGAGGGGAATTTTAAGACAAAGAGTAAAAATACCGCTGCGGCAGATGCAACCGACTGTGAAATAAAGAACACCAAAAAGTAGCACAGGGCTTTACCTATTCCCAAAAGAGTCTTGTTCATAATATATTCCTCCGACGACGTAATGATTATATTATACCGTAAAATGCATTTTTTTCAAGAAAAAGAAAAGGACTCGCTTGCGGCGGCGAGTCCTTTCTCTTGTTGAGGTGTGTTTTGAGGAGGGTAGAGCACCGCTTTACTCTGTGTAAAGCGTAATTTTATTATATCCTCCCCAAAAGAAATTGTGTTAAGCACCTGTAAACAAAGATTGAAATTTCGATTGGTAATTTGTAAATTAAGTGTTTTTGAGGATAACGCTCTCGATAGCATCGGCAACGTGCTCGCAGGAGTCACAGCACTTCTCAAGCTGATCGAAGGTGCGAGTCCAAGAGAGGATCTCGATGGGGTTTCCGCTGGTGGAATAAAGGGAGCGGATGGCATCGGTGTAAATTTTGTCGCCGTCCTCTTCGAGATGGTTGATGTCTATGATATAGCTGGATATATCCTTGGATTTTTTGAAGTTTCTGAACTCCTCCATAACGCCCTTAAGAGAATCGCACAGCTTAACTATCGTCTGAGCGAATTGTGCTGCTTCGGGGCGGAGTACGCGGATATCGTACATATAGATATCGCGCAGAGCCTCTTCGATGTTGTCGGTAACATCATCTATCTCCTCGGCAAGACGGATAATGTCTTCTCTGTCAAGCGGAGCAATAAACTCCTTTGCGAGCTTTGAGATGAGTGCGTGTTTTGCAATATCGGCGTCGTGCTCGATTTTGTGAATGTGTTCGAGGGACTGCTCAAGGGTGGAGTAGTCGAAATTTTCCACCGATTCCTTAAGAAAGAGAGCGGCGGAGCGTGAAAACTCCACGAGTTCGACAAACATTAAAAAATAATCGTTATCTTTGACTTTTGCTTTCATAGCGACGGTCCTTTCTGTAAAAGATTGGAAATCGGTACGGTCTACCGTAATGATAATATAATACCGTTTTTTTGAAAGCAAGTCAACAAAAATAAAACAAGATGCGGATTTTATGCAGGATATTTTTCAAGCTCGTAGCCGAGAGTGCGCAGCTCGTCTATTGCGTCGCCTAATACTTCGGCGTTGGTTTTTGATACTGCGTGCAGAAGGTAGATAGCTCCGTCGTGGGCGAAATCGGTAATTTTCTTGAGTGCGGCAGCGTTATCGGGCTGTGAATTTACGTCCCAATCCTTGTAAGCAAAACTCCAGAAAACGCTGCGGTAGCCGAGCTCCTCAACGAGTTTCAGGGTGCTTTCGCTGAACATACCCTGCGGAAATCTGAAAAGGGACATTTCGTAATCAAAATTTTCCTTGATATATTGGTGTAGCTCGGTAATTTCGGCTGCGGCTTTTTCGAGAGATATATGGGGCATTTCGGGGTGATTGGCGGTGTGGTTGGCAACGATGTGTCCCTCATCTATCATACGCCTGATAAGCTCGGGGTTGGATTTTGCGTAGTGCATCGTCACGAAAAATACCGCCGACACGTTTTTCTCCTTCAAAACGTCAAGGATAGGAGCGGTATAGCCGTTTTCGTAGCCCTCGTCAAAGGTAAGGTATATCTTACCCTCTTCGTCACGCATAAAATCGGCGGCGTAGGAGGAGTACTTGTTTTTGAAGATGAGTGCGGATTCACTTTTACCGTCCGGTGTTTTGCGGCTGCCGGAGCCGTAATTTACCGCACTTTTATCAAGAGCGCCGATTTGTGAAAAATCGACGCTCATAGCATTGACGTTTATATCTAATGCGGGATCCGAGGAACCGGGATCTATAAGAGAGTTGGACGCCTCGGGGTAGGACATATCGGGAAGAGATATATCGGGGATTGATATGTCGGGAATGGAGAAATCGGGCTCCGATCTTGAGGACTCAAAGCGCGAGCTCTCGGAAACAGAGGAACGCGAGCTTTGGGAAGACTCATCTCCTCCGCCGAAATTACACGCTCCGAGCGAAAGGCAGAGAGCTACGGCGCAGAAGATCGTTGCTAATTTGATCAGTTTCATAATTTTGATCTCCTTAAATGGTATTGGCGGAAAAATGCGCCGCCGTTCGCAGATAATATTTTTATCGTTTTTTATTATTTGCGGATTTGATAAAAAAATAATAAATCCGAAAAGGGAATTTTTGGCGGAATAAAAAGCGTGTAAAACGAAGAAAAGGAGTTCAAAAGCTGCGATTTCGGGACAAAATAAAGTAAAATATTAAAAAATTGAAATGAATATAAAAAAATACTTGCAATTTTAAAAGACGTGTGATATTATTCATTTGTTACCGTCAATTTCGAAAGAGGTGAACGACCAATGAAAGAGAATATCCATCCGGATTACCAGCAGACCACCATTAAGTGCGCATGCGGAGAAGTGATCGAGACGGGCTCCACCAAGAAGGACATCCGCGTTGAAATTTGTTCTAAATGCCACCCTTTCTTTACCGGCAAGCAGAAGCTTGTTGATACAGGAGGTCGCGTTGACAGATTTAAGAAGCGTTTCGGTATTGAATAATACTGCTTTTTCCGAAAATTCGGGGCGGGTTGATTTTCCCGCCCCTATTCGCTTTATCTAAAAAAGGCGGTGCGGTATGGAGTATAGGACGGCGCTGGAAGAGGCGACCGACGAGATAGTTGAGAAGAAATCGAGGTTTATAGGCAGGCTTGTACCGGTGAAAAGCTGGGAGGAAGCCGAGGCCGTGCTTGATGATACCCGCTCGAAATATAAGGGTGCGCGGCATTATGCGTATGCCTGCATTTTGCGGGGGAATAATATAAAGAGGTTCAGCGATGACGGTGAGCCGCAGGGTACTGCGGGAGCGCCGATGCTTGAGCTGCTTGAGCGGGAAAATCTGTCTGACGTAATAGCGGTGGTGACGAGGTATTTCGGGGGAACGCTGCTCGGCGTCGGCGGACTTATCAGAGCGTATTCGGGCAGTACCAAAGCGGCGATAGAGGCGGCGAGGATAGTTACGATGGAGCCTTGCGCCGAGATACTGATGCAGATGGATTATAATATGTACGGGCGGGCGGCGTATGCGCTTCCTAAGTACGAAACGAAGATATTGGAGGAGAGCTTTGAGAGCGAGGTAAGGGTGCGAGCGCTTATTCGCGAAAAGGATTTTGATACCCTCAAAAACGAGCTGACGGACGTGTCTTCGGGAACTATAAAAACGGAAATTATCGAAAAAAGATTCGATTTTATAAAAAAACTTGAAAAGTAAGCAGGAAAAAAGAGAAAAAAGAAGTATATAATTAATGGTGTGAAATTTTGAGCAGGCGAAAGGGGCGGATAAAATGCTGATAAGAGAGCGTACCGAACAGATGGAAAGGCTTGTACTGTCGAAATATGCATGCAAGTCCGATACAGGCGCCGTTCGCGATAAAAAAGAGGAAAGATGTCCGACGAGGACTGAATTTCAGCGTGACAGAGATAGGATAATACATAGCAAGGCGTTTCGCAGACTTTCGCATAAAACGCAGGTATTTTTGAGTCCTGAGGGCGACCATTACCGTACTCGCCTGACTCATACCCTTGAAACCTCGCAGATAGCACGTACGATAGCGAGGGCGCTGCGGCTCAACGAGGACCTTACGGAAGCTATCGCACTCGGACACGATTTGGGACATACTCCCTTCGGACACGCAGGGGAGCGCGCTCTTAATGAGGTGTGCCCCAGCGGATATATCCACGCACAGCAGAGTGTGAGGATAGTGGAGAGTATCGAAAACGGAGGTACGGGACTCAATCTGACGAGGGAAGTGCGCAACGGTATGGAGTGCCACACCGGCGGAGCCGCGGCTGATACCCTTGAGGGAAGAATAGTGAGGTATGCAGATAAGATAGCGTACTCCAACCATGACATAGACGACGCGCTGAGGGCGGGAGTACTGAAGCCGAACGATATTCCGTGGGATGTGCAGTATAAGCTCGGAAGAACGACGTCGGAGAGGATAACTACCCTTATAAATGCGATAGTCGAGTCGAGCACCGATAAGCCGGATATAACGATGGAATCGGGGATATATAAGACCTACCTGCATCTTCAGGAGTTTATGTTTGAAGCGGTATATACCAATGAGATAGCGAAATCGCAGGAGGGTAAAGCGGAGAAGATGATACAGACGCTTTACAAGCGATTTTGCAAATATCCGGACGAGCTTCCGGATGAGTACAAGAAGATAATGGACCGCGACGGAAAAGAACGCGCGGTGTGTGACTATATCGCGGGAATGAGCGATAGGTTTGCGGTGAATAAGTTTAGTGATATGTTCGTTCCTAAAGCGTGGGGATAATGCGGGAAGATTTTGAGTAAGGGGGACTGTGCGTGATACCGGACGGAGTTATAGAAGAGATAAAATACCGTAACGATATCGAAAGTGTGATATCCTCTTATGTCCAGGTCAAGCGCAGGGGCAGGAATCTGGTCGGACTTTGTCCGTTTCATTCGGAGAAGACTCCCTCGTTTACCGTATATCCCGATAGTCAGTCGTTTTTCTGCTTCGGTTGCGGAGCAGGGGGTGACGTCGTTACCTTTATAAGAAGAATCGAAAATCTTGACTACCGCGAGGCGCTGAAGTTTTTGGCGGAAAGAGCGGGAATGAAGCTTAGTGACGAGTATGTTGAGGACGATGCGGCTAAGCTGAAGATGCGGATACTTGAGATAAACAGAACGGCGGCGTCGTTTTACTATAACTCGCTTGTATCGGATGCGGGTAAGGGAGCGCTGAGATACCTTACCGAGCGCGGACTGTCAAACAGGATAATAAGGAAATTCGGACTCGGATACGCGCCGGACTCCTGGAATGCGCTGCTGTATAAATTGAAGGATTCGGGATTCAGCGAAAAAGAGATAGAGGCGTCGGGAGTCGTGATAAAAAACCGAAACGGTAAGATGTACGACGCGTACAGAAACAGGGTAATGTTCCCGATAATCGACCTGCGGGGAAACGTAATAGGTTTCGGAGCAAGAAAGCTTGAGGGTGACGGGCCGAAATATATAAACTCGCCGGATACCGCGGCTTACAAAAAGAGCAGGAACCTTTTTGCACTTAATTTTGCGAAAAATGACAAATCGGGGAATATTATACTCGTAGAAGGGTATATGGACGCGATTTCTCTGTATCAGGCGGGATTCGAGAATGCCGTTGCAACCTGCGGAACCGCGCTGACTGCGGAGCAGGCGCGGCTGATATCGCAGTATGCGAAGAGCGTGACGATATCTTACGACAGTGATGAGGCGGGAATAAAGGCGGCAAGAAGAGCCGCGCCGCTTTTGGACGCTGCGGGAGTAAGGGTGAAGGCGCTGAGGATAGAGGGAGCGAAGGATCCCGACGAATATATAAAAAAGTTTGGTGCGTTGCGCTTCAAAAAGCTGATAGAGGACAGCGCAAGTGCCGCGGAATACGAGCTTGATCTGATAAAGCGAAGGTACGACGAGCATACCAATGAGGGCAAAATAGCGATACTCAAGGAAAGCTGTGCTTATGTGGCGGGAGTGGCAAATCCGCTGGAGCGCGAGGTGTACGCAGGGAATCTCTCAAAAGAGCTCGGAGTGGATAAAGACGCAATATTGCGGCAGATAAATGAGATAATAAGGCGAAAAAGCGGCGAGGAACGCAAAAAAAGTATGAGGGATCTCAAGATTTTTGACCCTGAGGTGAAAAGCGGCAGGATAGTGGATCCCGACAGAGCAAAGCATATAAAAACGGCAGTAGCGCAGGAAAAGCTGATAGCATGTATGCTGAAATATCCCGAATACGCCGAGAAAATAATTGCGGGAGTGGATATCGAAGGTATGCCCG
>CAJGEB010000045.1 GCA_904502045.1 uncultured Oscillospiraceae bacterium | reverse complement strand
TCTCTGTATTCCGCCGCAAAGATCTCTCTCGGCTTCTCCGCGGTAACCGTGCATCATAAGCTCAACCGGAGCTCCCGGCTCCCCCTCATAATATTTCCCCTTAAGCACAAGTCCGTCAAATGAGGTTATCTCCACCTCTTTAAAGGGTATCTCCCTGCTTTCCTTCATCCACTTAAACATTATATCACGGTATTGCTCGTATATTTTTCCGGGCGGCAAAGTAAATTCCTCGCTATTTTTCTCTTTTCTGACCGCATAAAACGTCAATCTGAAACAAATGTACGAAGTTGTAAATACCAAAACAATCAAAAATGCAATTATTCCCACAACTATCCAAAAAATATCCATCATTTTGCCTCCGTTCTTATATTATCATATCACTTTATATGGAAAAAGTAAACTTCTTGCTTTTTTTATTATAATAGGTTAAAATCATTTTCGAGGAGTGTGAATTTTTTGAATATTGATGTAAACTACAAAAACAAAAAGCGTTATAATTCGGGAAAACGTCCCATCAGACAGCCCATTATCCTAACATATCTTATCTGGCTGTTATCCAAAATCGTTCTTATAGGTAAAAAGTACAAGGTGGAAAAAATTAATATGGAAGGACTCAAGCCGCCCTACATATTGCTCAGCAACCACATGTATTTTATTGATTTTGAGCTTTGCGCCATGGGAACCCTTCCGCACAGAGTGAATAATGTTGTCAGCATTGATGGCTACTACCGCCGTCCTTGGCTTCTGGAGCTTATCGGTGCTATCTGTACCCGTAAGTTTACAATGGACCTCAATTTAGTTAAATCAATTCGCCACGTAATAAAAAAAGGCGATATCCTTTCAATGTACCCCGAAGCGAGATATTCCCCCTGCGGTGTCACCTCTTATATGCCCGATTCTTTGGGTAAACTCATTCGTATGAATAAGGTTCCCGTAGTAGCCGTTGTGCATCACGGAAATTATCTCCACTCGCCCTTTTGGAATTTCCGCAAAAAGCGCAAAGTCCCTCTGCACACTACTATGACGCAGATTCTTACTGCAGAGCAGGTACAGCAAATGTCGGTTGAAGAGATAAACGCTGCGGTGAGAAAAGCACTTGAGTATGACGACTACCGCTACCAAAAAGAAAACGGTATACTCATTAAGGAACCGTTCCGCGCAGAAGGTATGCACAAGATACTTTACCATTGTCCGCACTGTATGACCGAATCAAAGATGGCGTCTGAGGGTACTGAGATATTCTGCCGCGAGTGCGGTAAGCGCTGGACCCTTAATGAAGACGGTACTCTTTCGGCTCTCAACGGCGAAACCGAGTTTTCACACGTTCCCGATTGGTTTGCGTGGGAGCGCGAACAAGTAAAACTCCAGATTGAAAACGGGGAATATTCCTTCAGCGACGAGGTTGAGGTCTACTCCTTCCCGCGCTGCTGGAAATTTATTCCTTTAGGTAACGCCCGTCTTACTCACGACATCGAAAAAGGCTTTACCCTTGAAGGAAACTATAACAACGCGGATTATTTCATCAACCGTACTCCCATCGAAAATAACAGCCTGCACATCGAATATGACTACTGCTACATCAAGCCCTTCGATTGTATTGATATCTCCACCGAAAACGACTCCTTCTACTGCTACCCCAAAAAAGAAAACGTCGTTACCAAGCTTGCTTTCGCTACCGAGATACTTTACCAAAAGCATTTTGCCGAAAAAAAGCAGTCCGCCAAAGTGTAGTCCCGCATTTATTAAAGCGCAGTACTTTTTTGAGTATTGCGCTTTTTCATTTAACACTAAAACTTCTTTTCCGAAATATAATATTTAGCAGATATTGCCATAGCTATCACACCTCAAAAGTGGTATACTATCCAATTGTGTGAATAGATAAATCAGTGAAAGGAAGGCATAATATGGCTCATACCTCCGCTTTAAAGCTCCCTCACCACTCCTTTGATTTTGGTAAAATTTTAAATTTTATAAAAAAGAATGCGGTTATGAGTATTGCTTTTGCCGCCGCACTGATAACTACGCTCGCAGTACCCGTCGACAGAGAGTACATCGGCTACTTCGACTTCAAAACCCTCACCTGTCTTTTCTGCGTTTTAGCGGTAGTTTGCGCCCTCAAAAGAATCAATTTCTTTTACATACTTGCCAAAAAGGTAGTACTGCTTTTCAAAAACGCCCGTATGTGTACGCTTGCCCTTTCATATATCACCTTTATCGGCTCCATGCTTATAGCAAATGATATGGCGCTGCTCACGTTTTTACCGCTCGGGTATTTTGTTCTCAGCTCCTGCGGTAAAGAAAAATATATGGCGTTTACCTTTATTATGCAGAATATTTCGGCAAATCTCGGCGGTATGCTGACACCGTTCGGTAACCCGCAAAATCTTTATCTATACAGTAAATTTAACATTCCGACCCTTGAATTTATGGGAATAATGGCTCCCCCCTTCATTTTATCGGTAGTTTTGATTACACTTTGCTGCGTTATTTTCGTAAAATCAGAGCCGATGGAGATAAAAAAGGAGCACGACTCCCTGCCCGTAGCCAAAACCGTAATCTATCTGCTGCTTTTTGCGTTATCTATCGCAATCGTATTTCGCGGTATTCCCTACTGGATAGGTCTTATCATAATCCCCATCGCAATTTTCTTCCTTGACCGCTCCGCGCTCAAGATTGTGGATTACCCCCTGCTTTTCACCTTTGTGTTCTTCTTTATCTTTGCAGGAAATATGTCGAGAATTGATATAGTAAGGGACTCCTTTTCGTTTTTGATGGAGAAAAATACTCTGCTGTTCAGTACTCTCTCCTGCCAGTGTATAAGTAACGTTCCTTCTGCGGCGTTACTTTCGCAATTCACCTCAAACTACCGCGACCTGCTCGTCGGAGTTAACATCGGCGGTGTCGGTACCCTCATCTCATCCCTCGCCAGCCTCATTACTTACAGAGAGTACACCTCCCGCAATCCCGGCCACACCAAATATTACGTCAAACTCTTTTCCGCATTCAATTTCGGATTTTTGATAATCCTCTTTCTGTTTATGACATTGATAAATTCCTTTGCAGCGTAATTCGTCCACAAAAACACCTCGTAAGAAGTTTCTTACGAGGTTTCTTTTTATTCTGCCGTCTTTATATTTTTTCTCTTTTGCATTATCGTTTCGGAAAGCTGAGATATTATTATCGCTGCAAACATTATCACACAGCCCACTATCTCAAGAAAGCGCAATTTTTCATTAAGTATAATGGCTCCCGCCAACACACCGAACACCGACTCCATACACATAAGCAGTGAGGCTATCGTTGCCTCGGTGTACTTTTGTCCTACTATCTGTAAGGTGTAGGCAATTCCGCAGCTCATAACTCCGGAGTAAAGCAGCGGAAGTATCGCGCTCTTTATTGATGCTATCTGCGGATCCTCAAATATAAACATCAGTATGCAGGAGATGGTTCCCGCTACCGCAAACTGTACGCACGACAGTTTTATTCCGTCTGTTTCGGTTGCAAATTTTTCGACAAGTAAAATATGTACCGCGTACCATATCGCACATATAAACGCTAAAATATCTCCCTTGTTTATATTGGAAATATCAGTCGGATCAACGCACAGACAAAAAAGTCCGACAAACCCGAGCGCAACGCATCCCCATGTCAGCGCAGGTACTCTTTTTCTGAAAAACAGTCCGATAAACGGTACGAAAAACATATACAAAGCCGTTATAAAGGCTATCTTTCCCGACGTGGAATAGTTAAACGCAAACTGCTGGAAATTCCCCGCTATACAGAAGGCTATTCCGAGTATCGCACCGTAAGCTATTGCCTTTTTGTCGGATTTCCTTTTCTGCGCCCTTTCTTCCTCACTCATTTGCTTTTTACCCAGCTTATCCCGTACAAATATAAAAGGAAGAAGTACCGCTGCTCCCATTAAGGTGCGTATTCCGCTGAAGGTGAACGCCTCCACGTCCTCCATACCTATACTCTGTGCCACAAATGAGCTACCCCATATAAATGCGGTAATAAGCAGCATTAAAACGCCTTTAAACTGTGTCTTGGTCTTATCCATAGTTATTCCACAGCTTTCGTATCGAAAGCCTTCCTTTCTTTTTTCAAAACAACACCGCACGCATTTCGCGAGCAGTATCTCAGGGACTATTTCCCCTTTAGGTACTCTTTAAGATAAAAGATTGCCTCTTTATATCCGTCAAAGCCGAGTCCCATATAAGTTTTTACACATGCTTTTCCTGCGTAGGATATCTGTCTGAAATCCTCTCTCGTTTTTACGTCGGACAGATGCACTTCTACCGCGGGAATAGCCGTCGCCTTAAGCGCATCAAGGATTCCCACGCTAGTGTGAGTATAAGCTGCGGGATTTATCACGATTCCGTCCACCTTGTCAAAATACGCCTTCTGTATCTCATCAATAATGGCTCCCTCGTAGTTCGACTGAAATACGCTGACCTCTATTCCCTCTTCTGCACAGAGCTCCTCTATCATTTTCTCAAGGTCCGCATAGGTCTTATTGCCGTAAATTTCAGGCTCCCGTATTCCGAGCATATTAAGATTCGGACCGTTTATAACAAGTATTTTCACCTTTCCCGCTCCTTTATTTTATAATATCAAGACATTTTCGAGCCACATCGGAAGCGTTCCCCTCGTTCGTTACTTCAAAGTCGCAGAACCACTCATACATCGGCTTTCTTCTTTCGTACATCTCATTAAGATTACCTTGCGACAGCGGTCTGCCCTCTTTCGCAAGGTCGGAAAGCTCCCTCTTTATCCATATTATCGTTCCGTTTTGATGTAAGGCAGGGTAGTTTTCTTCCCGCGTTACGCAGCCTCCGCCCGTAGCGATAACAAGTGACGACTCCCTGCACACTTCGCGCAGCGCCTGCGTTTCAAGCCTTCTGAAGCCTTCCTCGCCCGACTTTTCAAATATCTGCGGTATCGAGATTCCTGCTTTTCGGGCGATGTATTCATCAATATCAACGAATCTTCTCTTACTCTCTTCGGCAATCAGCTTACCGATAGTACTTTTTCCGCTGCCCGGCATTCCCACAAGAATAATATTTTTCATATCCGCGGAAAGCTTTTTAAGCATCCTCTCTATCTCTGAATCCTCTATCTTTTCTCCCGCAAAATACTCCGCACTCGCCTTCGCCTGCGCCACAAGCATAGCAAGTCCGTTTTCGTGAGCTATTCCGAGTCTTTCCGCATCAAGCAGCAGCTTTGTTTTTGCAGGATTATATATCACGTCAAAAACTCCCACACACTTACCGAAACGCTCAAGTTCAATGAGGGAGCTGTCTGTCTTGGGGTACATTCCCACCGGAGTCGCATTGACTATTATCTCTGCGTCATAGTGCTTTTCGAGATTTTCATAATTATCTTCTCCGTTTCTCGAAATCACTGTTACCTCTTTGGCTCCGAGCTCCCTCAGTACTGCACACACCGTACTTGAAGCTCCGCCGCTTCCGAGTACAATTGCTTTTTTACCGAAAACAGAAACTCCGCTACGCTTTACCGTGTAGCAAAATCCGTAATAATCGGTATTGGTTCCGAAAAGGCTGCCGTCCTTCCTTCTGACTACCGTATTCACGTTCCCAAGCCGCTTTGCTTCATCTGACACCTCATCACAAAGCGCAAACGCGACCTTTTTGTACGGAATGGTAACATTGATTCCGTCAAAATCCCCCTGTTTAATGAACTCCTCGACGTCCTCACGGCTTTTCTCAAAAAGAACATACTCGTACTTCCCCAGCATACCGTGGATATACGGTGAATAACTATGCGAAAGTTTTTCTCCCAAAAGTCCGCACTTTTTCATTCCAAACGCTCCTTAAACGGTCTCCCCGTAGCTTCCGAGATATCTGAAATCCTCACTTACCTTGTCAAGATCACAGATCATCTGCATAAACTCTTCGGAATACACCGAGGTTTCGAGATCAAAATAAAACATAAACTCAAAATCTCTGTTCGGCATCGGACGGCTCTCAAGCTTTATTAAGTTTATTCCTATGGTGTAAAATCTTGCAAGCGCCTTGTAGAGAGCTCCGGGCTGGTGCGGCAGAGTCATCATGATACTCGTTTTATCCGCTCCGGGATATATCTCAAGCTCGCGGGAAATACAGATAAATCTTGTATAATTGTTATCTCTGTTCTGTACTGAGCTTTTTAAACTCTTAAGTCCGTAAAGCTGAGCGCAGTATCTGGAGCTTATTGCCGCAATATCCTTTCTGTCCGATTCGGACACCATTTTAGCCGCTATTGCAGTGTTCTCACAAGGAGTAATCTTCACATTTTTACCAAGCGATGCCAAAAACTCCGAACACTGTGTTATTGCCTGCTCGTGAGTAAACACTTCCTTTATATCAGACAGCTTTACTCCGTCTTTTGCAAAAAGGTTATGGTCCACCTTTATCCTCGCGCTTTTTACTATGTAAAAACGGTGCTCCATCATCAAATCGTATATCTTATTGACCGAACCTGCAGTACTGTTTTCAATCGGCAAAACACCGTATCTGCAAAGTCCCTTATCAATAGCAGAAAACACCTTATCGAAGCTGTCGAAATACATAATATTTGCACTGCTGAACATTTTATCGCAGGCTATCTGAGAGTAGGAGCCCTCGACTCCCTGACACGCAATAACGGCACTTTTCGGAAACTCCGTGTTAGTTGATACTTCAACCGCTTTTTCAATCTCTTTATACAAATCATTCTCAACATCAAGCTTTTTCTGCTGGTAGGAACGGCTCATTTCAAACAGCAGCGAATAGAGTATTCTCACATACGACTCATACTCTTTATCTGCCTTCGACTGTACGTCAGCAAGCTTTTCGCGTTCCCTTTTTACGTCAAGTACCGGTAGATTGCTTCCCTTTTTTATCTCTGCTATCTTTCCCGCTACTGCCATTCTCTCCTGAAACAGCCTTACCATTTCATCGTCTATCTTATCAATCTGCTCACGGTAAATCTTCATGTCTTCCATCTTTTTATCTCCTTCGCGCACTCATATATCATATTTTTTATTTTCCATAATCAGATCCAAAATCGAAAGTGCCGTCGCCGCCTCGATTACCGGAACCGCACGCGGTACTATGCAAGGATCGTGCCTTCCTCTTATTTCCAGTTTAACGTCCTTTTTCTCCGAAAAGCTCACGCTGTCCTGCTCTTTGGCTATCGACGGAGTAGGCTTTATCGCCGTTTTGAACACTATCGGCATTCCCGAAGATATTCCGCCGAGTATTCCGCCGTGATTATTTGTCCGAGTCTTTACACTGCCGTCCTCACTCATATAAAACGGATCGTTATGCTCGCTTCCGTACATATCCGCGCAGGAAAATCCGCTTCCGAATTCAATTCCCTTGACTGCAGGAACCGAAAATATCGCCGATGCTATCTTTCCCTCGATAGTTTCAAAAATAGGCTCTCCTATTCCCACCGGCATACCTAAAACCGCACACTCTATAACTCCGCCCACGGAATCAAGCTGATTTCGCGCATTGAGTATCTCCGCTTTCATTCTATCCGCCGCCGCATCGTCGTAAACGGGAAACGGTTTCGTTTTAATCTTGCGCAGCTCCTCACGCTCCACCGTAAAATAGTCCGCACGCTTTTCGGCTGTTTCGGAATGTATTTTTATAATATGCGC
>CAJGEB010000044.1 GCA_904502045.1 uncultured Oscillospiraceae bacterium | reverse complement strand
TCAACAACCTCTACGGCGACACCTCAAACCTCGCGTATCTCGTCAAAAAACTCGCTCTTGCCGAGGTCGAGGTCGAGGTAATCAACACCTCGCTTTTTGATAAGCCCGCGTTTGCCTGCCGCGACGACGTGGACCTTCTCTACATCGGTCCCTGCACCGAGCGCAAGCAGGAAGCCGAGCTCGAAGCTCTTACTCCTTACCGTGACGCGCTCTATTCCCGCACCGAAAGCGACCGAATTACCCTTTGCACCGGTAACGCCTTTGAGCTTTTCGGCGAGAAGATAGTCCGCCACGACGCCACGGAGCTCCCCGCTCTTTCTTTTTGGGGAACCTATGCCAAACGATTTTCACGGCTCCGCTTCAATGATTCCTGCGTCGGTTCCTTCGACGAGATTTCCGTTGTCGGATTCAAAAATCAGCTCAGCCACAGCTACGGCGAAACTCCCGCTCCTTTTCTGAGTCTCTCGGTCGGCTCAGGACTGAACCCCGAATCCTCTCTTGAGGGAGCCCGCATCAACCGCTTCTTCGCCACCTACCTTCTCGGCCCTCTCCTCCCACTTAACCCGCTCTTTTCTGCAGAGCTCCTCAAAACGCTCTCCCCGGGAGCCGAGCAGGTAACTCTCCCCTTTGAGCTCGACGCTTACAACAAAAGACTTATTGCCATTCAGGCAAAATAATCTTAAAATATACTTATACTAAGATTTTTTTGGAAGATTTTTTATGAGAAATAAAAACAATAAGCATATTGGAATAGAAATCGACCCGGAGCTTCACTATAAGCTGCACTATATCTCAAAATATTACGGTCGTTCGGCAAACGGAGAAATACTTTATTTAATAAGACAAGAGATAAAGGCTTTTGAAAAAATTGAGGGAGAAATTGAACTCCCGCAAGCACAAGAAATAAATTAAATTTGTTTCGCGCTATACAAAAAGGCACTTATGGCAAAAACCATAAGTGCCTTTGCGTTGCTTTTATCGCCTGTATCGTAATCCTTAATTAAATCTTACGAAGCTCTCTTTTTTACAAAAATCTGCGGATATCTATTGCAAGCTGCTCCTCAAGATTTATCAGCCTCTTCGCTATATCCTTCGATACCTCATCCGCCGCCTTATACTTATTCAAATACTTGTTCAGCGACTTTACTCCCATATTACATCCGTCCGTTATCAAGTCCGCTACCGTTTCGTCCGATTCCTTCATCGCAAGCTTCATATTCGCCTTCATCCACGACATCCCTTTCGCTATCGGATTCGGCTCCTTCCCGTCATCGTGATATCTGTCAAGTAATCCCTCTATCTCATTCCCTAACTTGTCGTGCTCCGTTTTGCAGTCGCTCAGGTATCTTCTCAAAGAATCCGACCGCACGTACGGTATCGTTTCCTCTATCGCTTCTACCCCCATCTTTACTCCTGCATCACTTTCTCTCAAAAGTCTTACACTATCCTGTTCTATCATTTTGTCCACTTCTTTCTCTTTTTTGCCTCTATTATTCCCTTCTCCCGCTGCTTTTATTCCTTCCGCCCGCTCCTTTCCATCACAACCCCGCCGCCCTCGCGTAACGCTTCGCGTTACTTACGCCGATTTCATCGGCGCGCCGAACCAAAGGTTCGGCGGCGAGGGCGGCGGGGTTGTGATGGAAAGGAGCGGGAAGGCGGGAGCCGTAAAAAGCAGAGATACGGGCAGAGTAGACAAGAGGAAAGGAGCGTGATATAATTGTAAAAAATGAAAAAATAAAGGACTTTTACTATGAGCGCGCACAATAGGATTTTAAAAATGATACTTTCGGCGTTATTTTTGGCGCTTACATATGTTATGCCCTTTTTGACGGGACAAATTCCGGAGATAGGGTCAATGCTGTGTCCGATGCATATACCGGTACTTTTGTGCGGATTTATCTGCGGCTGGCCATGGGGGCTCGCGGTCGGATTTGTGGCTCCGATGTTTCGCTCGGTAACGCTCGGAATGCCGCCGCTTTTTCCTTCGGCGGTATGTATGGCGCTTGAGCTTGCGGCGTACGGAGCGGTTTCGGGTGTAATGCACACACTGTTACCGCGCAAAAAACCGTATATTTACGCATCGCTCCTGATTGCAATGGCAGCAGGCCGTGTCGTGTGGGGAACCGCTATGTTTTTGTGCGTGGTCGGATCCGGCGGCAAATTTGGACTTTCTGCATTTTTGGCAGGAGCCGTAACCAACGCACTGCCAGGCATACTTATTCAAATTTTGATGGTTCCTGTTGTTGTTATGCTGGCTCAAAAAGCAGGACCCCAAATCCTGACGAAAGGAAGGCTTTTCGGACAAAAGCCGCAGTAATGATTATGAAACAAAGCGAAAACACCCGAAAAGTACTTCTTGAACACGTCCGGCGCTACCCAAAACTGCAAATACAGGACCTTTTCAAGCTTTTGCATCAAAGCAGCTTCGGCTGTGAGCATCTGGTGCGCTCCGAAGAGGACGCCGTTTTGCAGATACAGCGGGAGCTTTGTGATGCGGGAGAGATAAGCGGCGAACTCGTCGAGGAGCTTGGCGGTAACTACTGCCGAGTATCTCTGGGATATGTCGGTGCGGGTCTGAGCGCGTCCACCTTGGGTAATCTTTTTTATATGTCGGCAAAGCGTGAGGAGTCCCCGATTCCCTCTTTAGAGAAAAAACTCAAAACTACCCAGCAGCTTATTTCACAAGGGGAGCTCCCCTTTTCTTTAGAGGAATTTTCAAATTCCCTCGGCCTTTGGAAAAGCGCCGGCTACCCTTCACTGCATCATTCCGAGCAATTCCGAGCACTCTACCGCCCCGCCTACCGAGTTATTTCAAGTCGATATCTTCCGTTTTTGCCTCTTTTGGCAAGGCTGGACTCCTTGAAATCGGAAACTCCAGCTATTCTTGCAATTGAAGGACCCTGTGCAAGCGGAAAAACTACCCTCTCTCAGCTTCTTGAAGCTCTTTACGACTGCTCCGTTTTTCACATGGACGACTTTTTCCTTCGCCCTCAGCAGCGGACTCCCGAACGTCTCGCTGAAATCGGCGGGAACGTAGACAGAGAACGCTTCTTGGAAGAGGTACTTATTCCTTTAAGCCAAAACGAGCCCGTTACCTTTTCCCGTTTCGATTGCTCCACCCTCACCCTTTCCCGACCCGTTACCCCCGCTAAAAAGCCGCTCACCGTCATCGAAGGCTCCTACTCAATGCACCCCGACCTTTCAAAATATTACACCCTGTCGGTCTTTTTGGATATTCCCGCCGAAACGCAGAAAAACCGCATCTTAAAGCGCAACTCCCCGGAGTTTGCAAGGCGCTTTTTCAGCGAGTGGATCCCCCTCGAACAGCGCTACTTTGAAAACACAAGCGCAAAAAACAGATGCGACTTAGTAATTCCCGTTTTGAAATAAAAATAAGCTTCCCTATCTGCAGTTTCTGCATTTAAGGAAGCTTTTTTATTCTCACTTTTTCAGCATTTCTGTGCAAATTCTATCTGCTCGCCCGTAGGACTGAGTATCTTAAAGAATCGGCAGCCGTTCTCCCAGAAGGTCGCTATTCCCTCAATACCGTCGGTGCAAATCGTGTATCCCGCGTCAACACAGAATTTGTAATCTGCATCAATGTCCTCGGAAACGTACGCTATATGGTCTATCTTTCCGCGCGCATCGGGAGCCAGCGGCTCCTGATACATCTCATATACCGTATCCCCGACCTTCACAAAGTAAACGTTGTAGTCATTACCCTCACATCTGAACTTTCCGAGTATCTCTCCGCCAAGCACCGAAACATAAAAATCCTTCGCCGCTTCTACGTCCTCAACCGCAAGTCCGATGTGGTCAAGCGCTCTGTTCTTTATCATTTCATCATTACCTCTTTCCCTTTTATCTTACCTGAAATCCGCCCATCGGAGCCTTTTCATTAAGCGAAAGCCTTTGCAGCTCCTCTTGCTTTTTCCAGTATACTGCTCTGAAAAGTGCTACTCCCAACGCAATTCCTGTGTTTACTATTATAATTATCGGCATAAATGTCGTGAAATTCGCAAACTTGCATATCAAAAATATCGCAACGTCCGCTACTACTGCATATATAAGCGCTACAAGCCAGCATTTCCTGCGAAATCCTTTGTACTTCTTCTCAAGAGCCTTCTGCTTTTCTTCAAATTCTTTCCAGGTCTTTTCGTCCACTTCAATCCCCCATTTATCCGTTCTTCCCCAAAAGCATACCACACCTTTTTGTTTCTGTCAATTCCCTTTGGGGCGAAGCGGCGGGCAACGCCCGCAGGAACTTCGTAGAAGGTACACGTTACAATTAAAAGTGCAACACTCGACAATTTGATGCTTACTTTAGGCGAAGCGCCCCGAGCGTAGCTCGGGTGCAAAGCTCCGCTTTGCATAAGGCGGCGTTGCCACGCCGCCGCGCTTCGCCGACGGGTAGCACCCGCGGGCACTTCGTAGTATACTGCCTCAGAAAATTTAAATTCCACGCTCGGCAATTGGTCGGGCATCAAAATTTTAATTTTTCACCGTACCCGACCACGAATTTGGTGCAGGCCTTGCCTGCCGCATGCCTCAAACTAAAAATAAAAACAGCTCCCGAAGGCGCGAACCGCCTCCGAGCGCTGCTCGGTGGTGCGGGTAACAGGGGTCGCTCTCTGCACAAACTCAGCAAGCTGAGTTATTGAAGTTTTCCTTACGGAAAACTTGGTGCATTCCTCAGCCTGATTATCAGACCAAAACAAAAAGAACCCGAAGGCTCTTTCTGTTTTGGTGCGGGTAACAGGGGTCGAACCTGCACGCTTTTGGCACTAGATCCTAAGTCTAGCGCGTCTGCCAATTCCGCCATACCCGCACATATTAAATTTACATTATGGCAGCCGCGCTCCGCGTGACAGCTTGGAACATAGTCGTACTGCTTCGCTTATGCTCGCAGCCCTCGTTGTTCCTGCGCCTTCTCAAGCTCGCTTCTTCGCCCACCGGGCGCGCTCGCTTTCAAAGCTGCCAATTCCGCCATACCCGCCAATAATATTTTGTTTATTATAATACATTTCCTTGCATCTGTCAAACGGTTTTGCGGCATACTTTTAACATATTATTTTCAAAAGAACGTTTGTGTTTTTGAAAAATATGTGTTACAATAGCTCTTATCCATCATACAGCAGCGAAGGGAGCAATAATATGGAGATAAGCAAGACGGCTGCGGCTGTTTACAGGTACCTTGAGGAGCGCATCGAAGAGGGATATTGTCCATCGGTACGCGAGATTTGCAGGGGCCTGAATATTCCTTCGACCTCGACAGTACACGGCAGGCTCGCGGAGCTCGAAACTCTCGGTCTTATTACCCGCACAAAAGGTACGAACCGTTCCATCAGACTCAATTCAAACATCTCCTTTTCCAAGGCCGCTTTGGTAGGCGCGGTAGCGGCAGGATCCCCCATTCTCGCTGCGCAGGACATCGAGGAATATATCCCCGTCAGCCGCACACTCGGTTCCTCAGAGGAGCTCTTTGCTCTTAAGATAAAGGGTGAAAGTATGATAAACGCGGGAATCTTCGACGGCGATACCGTTATCGTCAGGCGCACTCCTTCCGTTGCAAACGGTGAGATTGCCGTCGCTATGATTGACGGCGAGGCAACTGTAAAGCGCTTCTTTCGCGAAAACAACGGATTTCGGCTCCAACCCGAAAACGATTTAATCCCTCCTATCTTCACAAAAGAGGTTTCAATTTTGGGTAAGGTCGTCGCTCTCATTAGAAATTTTTAATTTTCCCTTTCAGGCGAGCCGCATGCCAAAATCTCCGATTTTGGCTCGGGAGCTTTGCTCCCGCCGCGCTGAAAGCGCGGGCGGCTCGCCGTACCGGATTTTTTGAAAGGTAGTTTAATATGAAAAGGATAGCGTTAACTATAGCCGTTTGCCTTGCTTTTGCGGGTGTTTTTTCGCTGTACGGCTGTTCTTATACAGGAAACAACGACGGACTGATCGTAGTTTGCTCGACATTTGTGCAGTACGACTGGTGCAGGGAGCTTCTGGGCGAACGCGCGGATGATACCACTCTGACGCTGCTTGCCGACAACGGACTCGACATCCACAGCTACCAGCCATCCGCAGAGGATATTATAAAAATCGCAACCTGTGACGTGATTATATATATCGGCGGAACCTCTGACAAGTGGATAAGAGAGGTTCTTGAGGAAAATCCCAAACCCGACAGAAAGGTTATTTCGCTGCTCGATGCAGTGGGCGACAATCTGAAGCTTGAAGTACTCCCCGACGGCGCTCAGCATGAGCATGAGCATGACGGCTCTCATGCCATTGACGAATACGACGAGCACGTGTGGCTGTCACTGAGAAACGCAAGGGTAATTTGCGAAAAAATTACCGATGCGCTGTCCGCCGCGGACTCCGAAAACAAGGAGCTTTACGCGGAAAACCTCAAGAGCTACACAGCGCAGCTTTCTTCGCTCGACAGAGAGTACCTCTCGGCTGTGCAGTCCGCGAAAAACAATACTCTCATCTTTGCGGACCGCTACCCCTTCAGATATCTTCTCGACGACTACTCAATAAATTGTTACGCTGCATTTGCGGGCTGCTCCTCTGAAACAAGCGCAAGCTTTGAAACTATCGCTACTCTTTCATCAAAGCTGCGCGAGCTCTCCCTGGGCTACCTCATTACCATTGAAAATTCAGACCAAAGCATTGCCCGCGCCGTCATAAGCGCCGCCGACGCGCAGGATATTGAGATACTTTCTCTTGATTCGATGCAGTCGGTTTCGGAGCGCGGCTCCTCTTACATTAATATTATGAAACAAAACCTCGATGTTCTAAAAACCGCTCTCAACTGATATTTTTTACAGAAAGCAGGACTTGCTATGGCTCAGCTCATTTGCCGAAACCTTTCGGTCGGCTACGATAAAAAGGCTATCGTTTCCGGTATTGATTTTACTGTTGAAAAGGGCGACTACCTCTGCATTCTCGGAGCAAACGGCTCCGGAAAAAGCGCGCTGGTCAAGACCCTTCTCCACCTTATTCCGCACATTTCGGGCTCCTTTTCTGTCGGCGACGGCGTTTCTCTCGGAACCATCGGATATCTGCCTCAGCAAAGTGATATTCAGCGCGATTTCCCCGCTTCCGTTTGGGAGATAGTTACTTCCGGTTTCGTCGCAAAACGCGGTATGAGGCTCTTTTTGAGTAAGTCCCAAAAACAGCAGACCTCTGAGATTATGCGGCGACTCGGTATCTCTGAGCTTCGCAACCGCTGCTTCTGCCAGCTCTCAGGCGGTCAGCAGGCAAGAGTTTTACTCGCCCGCGCACTTTGTGCTGCCGAAAATATGCTGCTCCTTGACGAGCCCGCTGCCGCGCTCGATCCCGATGCCGCCGAGGTGATGTATTCCCTCATCTCCGAGCTCAATTCCAAGGACGGTATCACCATCGTTATGGTTTCCCACGATATTCCCGCTGCGCTCAAGCACGCTAACCGCATTCTGCACATCTCCGATCGCTCCTTCTTCGGCAGCGTCGAGGAATATCGCGCTTACCTTTTAAATTCTCACCAAAGGGGGAGCTCCTTTTGAACGAAATCTTTGAAAAACTCGCAATGTACCTCTCTTTCCCCTTCGTCAGATACGCTCTCATCGTCGGATCCCTCATTGCGCTCTGCTCCGCCCTCTTCGGAGTCATTCTCGCTCTCAAGAGGTTTTCCTTCATCGGTGACGGACTCTCCCACGTTGCTTTCGG
>CAJGEB010000043.1 GCA_904502045.1 uncultured Oscillospiraceae bacterium | reverse complement strand
TTTATTTATTTTTTCCTTATTTTATCCCATATTTATACCTAAATCTTGTATTATTTTAAGGAGTTGTTCTATATGAAAAATTTTAACGTCGCTGTAATCGGTGCGACCGGTATGGTAGGTCAGCGTTTTATTACCCTGCTCGATAACCATCCTTGGTTCCACATTACCGCTCTCGCCGCTTCCTCAAGAAGCGCAGGTAAACCCTATGCTGAGGTAGTCGAAAACCGCTGGGCTATGTCTACCCCTATACCCGAAAAGGTAAAAAATATGGTAGTGCTCGACGCTGTTGCGGATGCAGAAAAAATTGCCGCTTCCGTTGACTTCGTTTTCTGCGCTGTCGATATGAAAAAAGATGAAATTAAGGCTCTTGAGGAAAAATACGCTAAACTTGAGTGCCCCGTAGTTTCCAATAACTCCGCCAACCGCAATACCCCCGATGTTCCTATGATCATTCCCGATATTAACGACGATCATTCTGCGGTAATCGAGTTCCAGCGCAAAAGACTCGGTACGAAGCGCGGTTTTATCGCTGTAAAATCCAACTGCTCCATTCAGAGCTACGTTCCCGCACTCCATCCCCTCAAAAAATTCGGTATCAAAAACGTTCTCGCTTGTACCTATCAGGCTATTTCCGGAGCAGGTAAGACCTTCGAAAGATGGCCCGAAATGGTAGACAACGTTATCCCCTACATCGGCGGCGAGGAAGAAAAAAGCGAAAAAGAACCTCTTAAAATTTGGGGTACTCTCGAAAACGGCGTTATTACTCCTGCCGCCAGTCCGCTGATCACTACCCAGTGCATCCGCGTTCCCGTTTCCGACGGACATCTCGCTGCTGTTTTCGTTTCCTTTGAAAATAAACCCTCCATTGAGGAAATAAAAGAGCTGTGGGCTAATTACGCAGGGGCTCCTCAAAAATTACATCTCCCCTCCGCTCCCAAGCAGTTTATCCACTATTTCGAAGAGGAAAACCGTCCTCAGACCAAGCTCGATCGTAATCTCGAAAACGGTATGGGCGTTTCCGTCGGAAGACTCCGTCCCGACAGCTTCTTCGACTACAAATTCGTAAGCCTCTCCCACAATACCCTCAGAGGCGCTGCGGGCGGTGCCGTTCTTATGGCTGAACTCTTAGCTGCTCAGGGTTATCTCGATTAATTCCAGAAAGGCGGTCAATTTACTATGAAAAAAATCGTGTTCAAGGGCGCCGGAGTTGCTATTATTACTCCGATGAATCCCGATATGTCCGTAAATTACGATGTCTTGGGAGATCTTATTGATTTCCAAATCGAAAATAAAACCGACAGTATCGTTATCTGCGGTACTACCGGTGAATCCTCCACTCTTACCGATGATGAGCACATCGAGCTCATAGATTTTGCCGTTAAAAGAACTGCCGGCAGGGTTCCTGTTGTCGCAGGTACCGGAAGTAACGACACCTCCTACGCTATCTGGCTTTCTAAAGAGGCTGCTAACGTCGGTGCCGATGCTCTGCTCCACGTTACTCCCTACTACAACAAGACCTCCCAGCTCGGTTTTATCAGACACTTTAACGCTATTGCTGATTCCACCGATGTTCCTATAATTTTATATAACGTTCCCTCAAGAACAGGCCTCAGCATTCAGCCCGAAACCTATTTCGAGCTCTCTAAGCACCCCAATATCGTTGCTGTTAAGGAAGCTAACGGTAACATCGCTTCTGTTGCTCGTACTATGGATCTTTGCGGCGATGAGCTCGGTGTTTATTCCGGAAACGACGATTTTATTACTCCTCTTCTTTCCCTCGGCGGACTCGGTGTAATTTCCGTTCTCTCCAACGTGGCTCCTAAGCAGACTCACGATATTTGTGAGCTTTTCTGGCAGGGTAAGATTAAGGAAAGCGCTGAACTCCAGATCGGTATGATGAAGCTTATTGATGCTCTGTTCAGCGACGTTAACCCAATTCCCGTAAAGGCCGCTATGAATATGCTCGGCTACGCTGCCGGTCAGTGCCGTATGCCTCTGTGCGAGCTCAGTGAGAAAAACGCTGCCGTTCTTAAGGCAGAACTCATTAAACACGGTCTTTTAAAGTAATTTTCCGAGGTGCTTTATGATTAACATTATTCTTTCGGGTTGTAACGGTAAGATGGGTAAAATGATAAGAGATTGTGCTGCGGATCGCTCTGACTGCAAAATCGTTGCGGGAATCGATCTTTTTGAATCCCCCGATACTCCTTTCCCCGTTTTTACCTCCCCCGCTCTTTGCTCCGTTGTGGCTGATGTCATTATAGATTTTACAAGACCTGATAATCTCGATGCTTTGCTTGAGCTTTCTCTGCAAAAGAAAATTCCGATAGTTCTTTGCACTACCGGTTTTTCTCCGGAGCAGATCGAAAAGATACACTCCGCTGCAAAAAATATTCCCGTTTTCTTCTCGGCGAATATGTCGCTCGGAGTAAATCTTCTCATTGAGCTCGCTAAGCTCGCAACTAAGGCTCTCGGCGGACAGTTCGATATTGAAATCGTGGAAAAACACCATAATCAGAAGGTCGATGCCCCAAGCGGTACTGCTCTTATGATCGCAGATGCTATTTCTGAGGGTAAGATGTCCTACGTTTTCGACAGACACTCCGTTTCTAAAAAACGAGGCGAAAACGAGATAGGCTTCTCTTCCGTCAGAGGCGGTACCATCGTTGGTGAACACGATGTCATTTTTGCAGGAAGAGATGAGGTTATTACCCTTTCGCATTCCGCTTACAGCAGATCCGTTTTTGCTACCGGTGCTCTAAATGCTGCTGTTTTCCTTGCAGCTGCTGCTCCCGGACTTTACTCTATGAAGGATCTAATTAAATAATTTAAAGGTACCGCAAATTTTTCTGCGGTACCTTTTTTTACACATCCCCTACACCCGTAAGTGCAGGGGATCTTTTTATCTTTTAAAATAATTCATTTTTATGGTCAAAAATTTCGAATATAAGTATTTATTCCGTTTTGTACCTCGACGGCGTTACTCCCGTTATCTTCGAAAACACCCTATTAAATGTACGCACACTGTTAAATCCGCAGGAATAAGCTACCTCAACATGTGTCATATTCGTCGTCTTTAAAAGCTCCTTGGCTTTTTCTACTCTCATTATGGTCAAATATTCATTGAATCCGCAACCCGTTACCTCTTTAAATATATGCGAAAAGTAGGTCCTCGTGTATCCGCAATAGGATGCTATGTCCTCAAGCAAGATATCTTTGTCTATATTCTTATCTATATATCCGCTTACACTATCCAAAAACGCTTTATATGCCAGCAGCCTTCTCTTTTGCGATGATGAAAATTTCTCATATCCTACCTCCCTGAGCAAAAATACCATCATCTCATTTACCCACCTATTTACTGCAAATACATATCCAATACTGCGCTTTTCATCCTCTTCCCTTATATTGCTTATATATTCCATCAAGCTGTCGTAATATTTATCACCTTTTTTAAATACCTTCTGTATCAAACGTATCGAATACATATCAAGGGTATCTCGCACAGAATTTACCGGTATCTTTAAAAAATACTGCCCGCCTACCATATTATTAAATCCGTGCGTTTCTCCCGGCATAAACACTACTATATCATCTCGGTCGGCTTGGTATGCTCCGGTATCCGTCAGTATCTCTACCTCATTATTTGCAAATATAGCTATCTCTATTTCGTCGTGCATATGCAAAGCGCAACTCGTATCTTTCGTAATCCCGCACCAAGGATAATGAGCAGTAGATTTGTTTACGTCCTCTATGGCTGCACTTTCCATTACAACACGACCTCCTTTTTTTATGATATCTCTTTTTATATTATCACATATTTTCTTCTATTTCAACAATTTAATTCACATTTCTCGATAAAAATTTAAATTTATCATAATTTTTGTCTATAATTCTTTTATCTCTCTTCTCTTTTTTCTCTAATCCTCTGCAAGAAGGTTCCTTCTTTATCTTCCACAGCTTAGGCGATAAATTAACCTATTATAATTTGAGAGCGTACCTGTAAAGGTACGCTCCTTTGCGGCCAGACATATAAGCCGAGTTCTGTTTTTGACGACAATCTATCTAGATCCGCTGTCGCCGGCGGATTCAAGCCGCCCCTTATGAAGCACGCCGGGCCGACGCGTTTACCTTCCATTCCATGAGGCGTTGCTCCGGATAGGGTTTACAGGGCATCGCAGTCTCCTGCGACCCGGTGAGCTCTTACCTCGCCTTTCCACCCTTACCGCTTTCGCGGCGGTATATCTCTGTTGCACTCTCCCTAAAGTTGCCTTCGGCTGCCGTTAGCAGCTATCCTGCCCTTCGGAGCTCGGACTTTCCTCGTGATATTATATACCACGCTGCCGTCTTGTCTGCCCATCTACTATTTTAACACCTTTCTCTTAAAATTGCAATCCAATTAAAATATTTCTTTCCCCTTTTACCCTATACTTTATTGCTTTTTTTCCAATTTTACGATATAATATGTGAGTTGTCTTATTAAGGAGGTATTCCTATGATCAAAATTTTTCCCGAAGACCAAAAATGGTATAAGGGTAATCTTCACACACACACCAACCTATCCGACGGCGAAGTATCGCCCGAAGATGCTGTGTCGGTTTATAAAAAAAATGGCTACTCCTTTTTGGCTATTACCGACCACAATAAATATTTCGCAGGTTCCGAAGAGTCCGATTTCGTACTCCTCGGCGGCGTCGAGTTCGATGCAAAGCTTGAGTCAAGCCATAAAGCTTTACACATCATCGGCATCGGTCTTGAGCAGGAATATGTCGAGCCCCTGTCAAGATCGGTGAAAAGTCTTTCCGAAACCATTAAAACTGCCGGCGGTCTTGCTGTTTTGGGACATCCTGCGTGGTCCCTTCTTGATGCCGATGATATGATATCTGCTGACGGCTGCTTTGCTACCGAAATCTACAGCTCCGTAAGCTATCTTTCCGGCAGAGGCGACTCCTCTGTTTACTCCGATACCGTCGCTTCAAGAGGATGTATCAAAAAAATCCTCGGTGTTGATGATACCCACTACTACACCCCCGATAATAACAAATTCAAAAACTGGATCTCTATCAAATTACCCTCCCTCTCCCGCCAAAATATTTTAGCAGCTCTTCGCTCAAATGCTTATTACTGCTCACAGGGCCCTGAGATACATCAGATCGAAATTGTCAATGATACCGTTAATGTATATTGCTCCGATGTGCAGAAGGTTACCTTCTACACAAATCTCCATTACGAAAGCGGCAGACTCGTTGTTGCACAAAATTCCCCTCTCAATTTCGCAAGTTATAAGGTGGATCCCCGAGCTACCTTCTTAAGAGTAGAATGCGAGGATAAAAACGGGCTGCGCGCGTGTAGTCAGTACCTCAAATTTTCCGGCGGATCCTATGTTGAGTAAAGGAGTTTTACTTTGATTGAGAAAATTTCTATCGGCGGAGTTCTTATAGACCGTACCGCCGCTCTCGCGCCTATGGCCGGCGTCGCTGACCGTGCTTTTCGCGAACTCTGTAAGTCCTTCGGCGCTTCTTACCTCATCGGTGAAATGGCAAGCTCCAAGGGACTCCTTTTTAACAGCAAAAAAACAGAGGAGCTCCTCGCGGTTTCTGCTGAGGAGCACCCCATTGCTATTCAGCTTTTCGGTAATGAACCCGATACTATGGCGCGCGCTGCGGTTTTAGCTATGTCCGATAACCCCGATATTTTAGATATAAATATGGGATGCCCTGCCCCAAAGGTTAACTCTTGCGGAGGAGGCTCCTCTCTTATGAGGGATCCCAAACTTGCGGGAAAGATAGTTAAAGCTGTTTCTTCCGCTGTCAATATTCCCGTTACCGTAAAATTCAGAAAAGGTTGGGACGACCTTTCCGTCAACGCTGTGGAGTTTGCTAAAATTTGCGAGGAAAACGGTGCTGCCGCTCTTACCGTTCACGGCAGGACCCGTATGCAGATGTATGCTCCGCCCGTTGACAGAGATATTATCCGTAAGGTAAAGCAGGCGGTTTCTGTCCCCGTTATTGCTAACGGAGATGTTACCGACGTCGAGTCGTGTATCTCTATGTATGAGGACACCGGCTGCGATCTCGTTATGATCGGTCGCGGCGCCCTCGGAAAACCGTGGGTATTTTCACAGATAGATTCCTTTTTCAGAAACGGTACCATTCCCCCTGAACCAAAGCTCCCTGAGCGCATGGAGATACTCAAAAATCACGTCGAAGCAATTTGTAAATATAAAGGCGAACGAATAGGTATGCGTGAGGCGAGAAAGCACGCCGCGTGGTATATTAAAGGGTTCCACGGCGCCGCAAGTCTTCGCAGCTGCGCTTCTACCCTCTCCTCCCTCGACGATCTCTACCGTTTCATTGACCTCGTTTTAAAATAATTCCCTTTTCTCTTGATATTCCACCCGTTTGCAGTTACAATATTAATGTTTTAAATTTTTTATAAAGGATTGAGAAGATGAACAGACACATACCCTTCAAAACAGCAGATATCCTTATTCCCAAGACTTGCGATATGTCCAAATGGAGTGTCGTTGCTTGTGATCAGTACACCTCTGAGCCCGAGTACTGGAATGCCGTTACCGAGTTTGTCGGAGATGCTCCTTCTACTCTCAAGATCACCTTGCCCGAAATCTACCTTGAGGAACCCGACGTCGATAACCGCGTTTGCGCTATTAACAAAACTATGGCAGATTATCTTTCTGAGGAGTTCTTTTCAGAGGTAAAGGACAGCTTCATTCTTTTGAAAAGAAATCTCGCTGACGGTAACACTCGACTCGGTATTATCGGTGTCGTAGACCTCGAAAAATATGATTATCTGCCGCAGTCTACTGCAGAGATACGTGCAACAGAGGGAACCGTCCTCGAAAGGATCCCCCCGCGTGTGCGTATTCGTAAGGATGCTCCTCTTGAGCTCCCCCACATTATGCTGCTTATTGATGATCCCAACAAAACTGTCATTGAGCCTTTAGCTGAAAAATCCGCTGCTCTTGAAAAGGTATACGATTTTACCCTTATGCAAAACAGCGGCTCCGTTGAGGGATTCCGTGTCTGCGGAGATGATGCCGCCGCACTTACCGACGCTCTTGCTGTTATTGCTGATAATTTTGAAAAAGCCAACAATGGTGCTTCTCTCTTATTCGCAGTCGGTGACGGTAACCATTCTCTTGCCACCGCTAAAACCTGCTTCGAAAATTTAAAATCCTCCGCTTCCGAAGAAGTCTGGAAAAATCATCCTGCAAGATACGCTCTTGTTGAGGTGGTTAACCTGCACGACTCCTCTCTCGATTTTGAGCCCATCCACAGAGTGCTTTTCGATGTTGATTCCGATTTTATCTCCGCACTTAAAGCTAATTTCTCAGGCGCTGTCGGCGGCAAAAAAATAGAATACAACACCCAAGAGGAATGCGGTGAAATTGACACCGGTATCGGTTCCACAGGACTCGTTGTCGATGCCGTTCAGAAGTTCGTTGATAAGTACATTTCCGAGCACGGCTGCCGCGTTGACTACGTTCACGGTGATGAGGTTACCCGCTCGCTCGGCAGAAGCTCCGGAAACGCATCTATTTTGCTCCCCAAGCTTGATAAGTCCGAGCTTTTCCCCTCTATCGCCGCTAACGGTGTATTCCCCCGCAAGACCTTTTCTATGGGCCATGCGTGCGATAAGAGATTTTATCTCGAATGCAGAAAAATTAAGTAGTACCCTTCTGTCTTTTAACTTTTTGCGCCGGTCTT
>CAJGEB010000042.1 GCA_904502045.1 uncultured Oscillospiraceae bacterium | reverse complement strand
TTTTCCTTTCTGCCCTACTGCATCGGCAACAAAAAATCCGCACGCTTCAAGCTCCCCGCGCACCCACGGCTTGTGACGTATTCTCAATTTCCATCAATTCCCTTCTTCGCCGTATTACCCGTTTATTTTATTACTCTTTCTCCTCAAGTTCAAGCTTTATTTATCATTTTTGTGGACTTTTTGACGTCTTTGTTGTAAAATAACTCTGAAAGGAGCCGTTTTTATGCTTAAAATCAATTTGAAAATATTTGTTTTGGCTATACTGCTTTTTGTTTGCAGTATTTTTTCGGGCTGTTCGCTTTTCGGCTCCGAGGAGCTCTTTCAGCGTCAGAGCTACGCAATGGGAGCATCGGCTGTTATGTCAGCTTACGGCTCCGATGCCGACGCAGTGCTTAAGCTTTGCGAGGACGAATTAAAACGCCTTGATAAACTCTTCTCTTTATCCGACCCCGACAGCGATATATATAAAATAAATTCAGCAGCCGGCGGTGCTGTAACCGTTTCAGGAGAGGTATACTCCCTCATAAAGCGCAGTATTGATATTTCAGAGCGCACCCTCGGCGCCTTCGATATTACCATCGCTCCGATAGTAAAATTGTGGGGATTTTATGACGGACTGCCGAAAATTCCGACCACCGATGACCTCTACTCCATTTTCTTCAACATAGGATACGAAAATATAACCCTCGACCAAAACAGCGTTGCATTAAAGCCCGAAATGATGATGGATATTTCAGGAATGACAAAGGGGTACGCTCTTGACCGTATGAAGTCTATTCTTTCGTCTTATGATGTAAAAAATGCTAAAATCTCCTTTGGGGACACAACTCTTTTAATGGGCAGTACTCCCGACGGCAAAGGGTGGAGCCTTCCCATTCCCGACCCCTTAGAGCCGCTCGATTCCACAATGTGCGTTCTCAAAGCTTCAAACGTGTGTGTCGCTACCTCTCACATCTATCAAAATTACTTCAAGCGCGGCGACACGGTCTACCACAACATTATAGACCCCGCGGATTTTTTCCCCGCTGACAACGGTATAATCTCCGTCACCGTAATAGCTTCAAACGGCGCAGAGGCTCAGGCTCTTTCTTCCGCTCTGCTCGTTCTCGGAGTTTCCTCAGCTTCGGATTTTTGGCGTAATCACCAAGGCTTTGAGGCTATTATCGTTTGCGATGATATGCAGGTACTCATTACTCCCGGACTCTCAGACAAGCTTTTCCTCGAAAGCGAAAATACCCCTTATTCCTTCTCGCTACTCTCTTAATATACATTTTCTACTTATTTTAAGAGATTTTTATTAATAAAATTAACACATAGGTAATTGATATTGTGTTTTTTTTAATGTATAATGTGTGTAGACAGGCGCATTTGTATGTATTGCACTGCACATTTTTATTATAACTTAATCTGTAAACGGTACGGTTTCAGAAAGGAATGGTCAAATACACATGAAAAAAAGTCTTACCCTTAAATTTATAGCTCTTTTTATTCTTGCATCTGTAATGCTTACTGCTTTTTCAGGCTGCGATATGCTTTCCTTCCTTCTCGGATTTGAAAGCTCTTCAGAATCAAGTGAGTCTTCTGAGTCCTCAGCTCCGGAATCGTCAAATCCTTCATCTTCCGGCTCCTCTCAGGGTTCGGGCCAGTCCTCTTCGTTTATCCCCTTCCCCTCATCTTCCCCCGAAATTTCCTTCTCCTCTCAACCCGAAAACGATGTTCAGAAGGAAGATTTTGTTGATGAAATAGCTACACATCACGGCAAAAATAAAGATACTGTCGGCTGGCTCAGCGTTCCCGGAACCGATATCTATGACGTTGTTGTTCAGGGCAAGGATAACGATTACTATCTGCGTAAAAACAACCTCGGCAAATACGACTATGACGGCTGCTACTTTGCGGATTACGAGTCCACTATGGGCGACAGAAACCGCCTTTCCAGAAACACCATAATCTACGGCCACAACCTCGGTTACCTCGGAGTATTGAAGGACGATGCGAGAAGCGACAAGTTCGGTCCTCTCTTCAATTTCCTCGATGAAGAGTTTGTTGAATCTCATCCCTACATATATTTCTCCACCGCAGAAGAGGATATGGTCTGGGAGGTCTTCGCCGTATATTACACCGAAGCTGCAATGGGATCCTATAATCCCCAATTTAAGTTTAATCTCGTAAACGTCAGCGACTCCTACTTTGAGTATATGATTGATGAATCCCTCAAGCGTTCCATTTGGGATTACGGTATTGAGCCTTCCGTTGACGATAAAATCCTTACCCTCTCAACCTGCTCTTATAAGTACGGTACGGTAAGAATCAACGGTACTCTTGAGATGAAAACAAGATTTAACGTCGTTGCCCGTCTTGTTGAGGATGACGTCGTTCTCGATCCTACCGTAGAGGTAGAACGCAACAATGCTAAGGAACCCGTTCTTCCCGACAGCTACAAATAAGAATATTAAAACTCCCTTCGAATTTCGAAGGGAGTTTTTTTATTTATCAAGCGGCCACTCGTTCTTCACCTGATATAATATCTTAGTAAGGTCATACCTCATATATGAATCTATACTCATCGCAAAAACAGTCTGGTCATAATCCGATACCCTTATCTCGCTGAGCAGTCGGGGCTCGTACTGCCTGATATCCACAAAAGTTATCTTCTCATAATGGTTTATCATAAAGGGAAGGTACGCTTTCACCGAGCTATCCCCGAACACAAGCAGCTTTTCGGTGTACGGTCCGTCTGCCTCAAGATGCATTACCGGCGAAATTCCCCCGAATATTATATCAGTCTTATCCTCACCCGATTCCTTTTCGGGTATGTAAAGTCTGTCATAGCTGTACGACTCGGTGGGAGTTATATGCGTTACCGTATAATTTCTGACGAAGCTCTTGTATGCATATATAGATATCGTGTCGGACTCCGCCTCTTCGTAGGGTGCTTTGCTGTAACTATCACCATAAAATCCGTACCCTGCATATTTTATATCGAACTCCTCAAGCGCCCTCGGAGTCTTGTTCATACTCCTACATATAGCGGAATAAATGTAATATCCACCCACATTCGTAAGCTCAGGGTGAGTATTGTAATATAGCCGCTTTTCTCTGTTGTTAAATAAAACGCCGTAGGAATCCACCTTTTCCACAGACAGCGACAGCATTTTATAGGCTTGCAATATCGCATTTTTCTGATTATACAGTGCTGCATATTGCGGTAAATTCTCCTGCTCTATTGCGCATTGTGTCGGTATCAGCGTAAAATACATCTCCGGTTTGTTGTTTGCCACAAACGCATTGACTATATCACTGTTACTCTCAATATAGCTTTTTTTCGGCGGAGTATAGTTCTCCACTATCTTACCGTTACTGAAGAAAAATCCGTCGTATTCTTTTACTCCAAGCCCTGACAATATGTCAAACCGTATTCTTTTTATTCCGGTCACGTACGGGAAAGCTTCCTTTGCCTTATCATCCAATATCTCCCCGTATTTGCGCGAGAATATTCCTTTGAGGAGTCCGTTTGAACCAAAAAGTATTCCCGCTCCTATCGCTACAAATAATACAAACGCCACACAGGCAAATATCTTTTTAGACATCGCATCCCCCCCTATCTAAACCAAAAATACTATTGCAACTACGAGTGCCGCAGCGCAAAATACGCTCGTTATCGCTTCTCTTATCTTAACATATTTATGAGTTGCTCTTCTGAAAAGGTCCCCTAAAATTCCGGATGCCGCAACAATTCCTATAATAATCACGGCTCCCGACGTGGTCAGTGTGTACTTAACCGCGTCGCTTATCACTCCGTCCGCTACACCCACCATTCCGAGCGCTACCTTCCCTGCATCACCAAGCGTTCCCGTTCCCAATATCGCAAAGGAAAACACACAAACGATAAGCGTATATAATCTTGAAAAGTGATACGATGCTTTACTCAGCTTCTTTCCCCAAACAAGCTCCTCAAAGATAATAAATACCGCTATGTAAATTCCCCACACCGCCGCATTTGCCGTACTTCCAAACCACATCGTCCACAACGCACATACCACTAAAGTTCCCGCAATCACGCTCGGCACCCGTAACGTGCCGTCTTTTTTTATCTTTTGGTACACACAGCGCCGCAGCATAAATGACGTCGATATATTAAACCTGTTGAAGAACGCTTTAAGACTTCTGCTTTTATACGGATGCTTAAAGTTTTCGGGAAACTCAAGTCCGAACATTTTTCCTATTCCGCGCGCCATATCGGTATAGCCCGAATAGAAAAAATACACCCACAGCATAAAGCAGAGCACCATTATCCAGCATCCTAAAAATGTTACTCCCTGCACCATATCATTCTCGAGCGTTTGGTATGCCTTAAACAGTAAATCCGCAAGAACGACCTTCTTCGCAAGCCCTACCGCAAATAATTCAAACCCTTCACCGATTTTAAAAAGTGTTACATTTTTACTCCCGAGCGACTCTCTGAACTGATTTATCTCAGCTATAGGACCCAGCTCCGCCTTACTGAAAAACGTCGCAAAAAGATAGTAGCTCACAATGTTTTTCTCCGCCTCTGCCTCGCCGTAAAACACATCCGTCAGATACCCCAATGCCGTCAGCGCGTATACCAAAAATCCCACCGGTACCACATAATTCGATACGGCGGCGATATACCCTAATATCGCTGCTCCGGATATATTTTTAAGCGAAAGTACTATCAGTGCAATTCGCGCAAATACTCTTTTCCGCGTTTTTTGAATGTACCTTGCTCCGAAAAAGTCCACCGCTCCGCACAAAACGAGCATCGGTATCGAGCTTCTGAAAAATACAAGGTACACTGCAGCGTTTATTATAAGCAGAGCCGTATTTTTATATTTATTCGGCACTACAACATATACCGCAAGCGATATAGGTAACACTATAAATATAAACGCAAGATTTATCATAATACGCCTCTCCTTTTCTCTCGAATTAAACTTCTTGCACTAAGCTTCTGAACTCCTCGGGACTCATTATTGCATTCACAACGTCGATTAACGCATTCGTCGATACATACTCAGGCAGCTCAAGCTTTTTGAGTAGCTTTGCACGCTTTTCTGCGCTGCCCTCTTTCCCGCTGAGTCCCAGCTCGTACATATCGTATTTCGTTATCTTCTCTCTTCTCTCTTGTGTTTCTCCCAACGCTCCGACTCTCTTGAGCGCTGCAATTATGCTCTCTGCGGGAACTCCCTCAACTCCAAGCTTCCCCTCTTTACTCGCACTCGTTTTCCTCTTCTCTTTACCGTACATATCCGGTACGTACGCATGCATTATCTTTTCCGGAGCCACAAACGAGCTTATATACCTTCTTATCCTGAATCCTGCCGTATCGGAATCGGTAAGTATTATAACTCCGCTCACGTCCGCTACCTTCTTTATCATAGCCCGCATTTCCGGATTTTTAAATATATGAAACCCGTCCGTCTGTATTATCAGTCCGTCTATCAGCGACGAGAGCTTTATCTTGTCATACTTCCCCTCGACTATTACTGCCTGCTTTACACTATACATCTTCCACTACTTCTTTCTGCACTCAAACAGCTTCGTTACCGTCCGCTGTAATATCACAGTTTTGTCTACTGCGCTTCCCTTTAACGCTACGTCAGCCTCACGCAGTACCTCAAGGCTGTCCACAATACTTTTCAGCGTATATCCTCCGCAATCTCTGAGCGCGTTTTCCACTCTGAAGTCGTTACTTTTATAGTCATACAGCTTGAGTATATCCTTCTTACCCATTGCGCTTTCTTTAGCTATCTTTGCACGGTAAAGGTCTATATACATTCCCGAAAGCGCAGCCACTATCGCTACCGGTTCCACCCTCTGCCACAAAAGCTCGTCAAGAGTTTTCATACTCATTTTATAATTTCCGCGGGACATTGCTTTTGTCATATCGTAAACTCCGCTCTCCAACACGGGAACGGTATAGTTTTCTATGTCGCTCTTAGTTATCATTCCCTCTTTTTTTGCAACGCAGAGCTTTTCAATCTCCCCCGTCAAAAGATACATATCGGTTCCGCACCGCTCAATAAAATATCTGCAGTCCACGGGCGATATGTCGCATCCTCTTTTATTTATCTCGTATTTCAAAAATTTGACTATCCCCTTGTCATCCCTTTTCAGAAGCTGTGCAACCGCGCAGAATTTCTGCATCTTTTTTACCGCAGAGGTGAATTCCTCACCTTTTCTCGTCTTTTTATCCAAAATTAAATTTTTGAAAATAACCACGCTGAAATCAGGGACCTCACTCACAAATTCGAAAAACTCCTCTGCCTGAGCCGCGCTCTGCGAATATATCGGAAAATCCTCCACGATTATGCACTTTCTCTCGGCAAACCACGACGGAGTTATCACCTCGGCAATTATCTCCTTAAGGGGAGTTTCGCCGTCAAATTTCACCGCTCCCATATCCGCTCCGGACTTGATATCCATTGATGAAAGCAGTCTTTTGGTGTAATAGTCCAAAAGATAGCCCTCGTCGCCGTACAACCAATACACGTTGAGAGGTTTTTTCTCTTTTATATGCGCCGCTAATGCCGCTTCATCCGAAAATATCATAAAGTCCTCCCGCTACACGCTTTATCGCGCCGTTTTTTAGGTAAAATTCCGCACTTTCCTCACGTCCGAGCGATATATTCTCAGCCGTTATAAGTCCCTCGCCGTACACCTCGTAATATATCGCATACCCGCACCTCAGCCTATCCGCATTTTCAGGTTTTACTCCGTCAAATACCACGATATCCGCATCGGTATAATCAACGTCTATATCAAGTATATCGCATTTTTCGGATATGTACAACATTTTTATCTTGTTACTTTCTATGCTCCACACACCGCTCAACACTTCTTTTATCTTTATCTCTCCGAGTGTAAGCTCCATCCCGTCAGACAAAACAATTACTTCCGCCTTTCCTACGGCACCGACTATCCTCTCATCCTCGCAAAGCTCGCGCTCGAGTACTATATTTTCAAGCTTTACTTTTTCAAGTGCCCTTGCAGTAACTCCGCTTCCGTCGGTAATAACTACGGTATCGTTTGCATTCTCCCCTTTAAGCTCTCTGCCGAACAAATACGCATCTCTTGCGCTCTCCGCCTTCGCTATCGCAAACTCGTTCCCGCCGCTTTTTACTATTATCCCCGCGGAGCTGTCAAATCCGCAGACCGTAACCTTCGTCGCCGCTCCCGCTGATATCTCATAGGATACTGCGCCCACCATTAATACTATCACTCCGAGCAGTGCGGCATATCTGAAATAGTCCGCTTTCTTTTTCGCAAGTATAAGCACCAAAAATACCACCGCAAAGGCTACTGCCCAGAGCTTTACATATCCGTATCCCACATACGTTTGTGCATGCGGAAGAGTCGCAACGGCTCCTGCAATACCCCTAAGCGCAGTTACCGCTATTCCTGCAATAAACCCGCACATCTGCGCTAAAAATCCAAGTGCATTACAAAGTGAGAAAATTTCTGCAAGCAGTCCGAATATAAGTATCACCGGAGCAAAAGGTGCTGATAACATATTCGTAAACACGCTGTATATCGGTACATTTTCAAATGCAACTATCGTTATCGGAAGGGTAAACAAAAGCGCAGAAACAGCCGTGGAAAAGCTGCCCGCAATCACGGTACGCACCTTTCCAAACGGCAATTTGTCGGTAGCTTTCACTATCAATCTTGTGAGCTTTCCCGTATACAGAAGTATTCCGAGAGTTGCGGCAAACGAAAGGTAAAATGATACCGAAAATACCGCTGTCGGATCCGTCATCACTATAATAAACACGGCTATTCCGAGGGTATTTAGCGGGTCACTTTCATATCCGAGTATTACTCCCGCCATAGCAGTAACCATCGTAACGGCAGCTCTGACGGCTCCCACCTG
>CAJGEB010000041.1 GCA_904502045.1 uncultured Oscillospiraceae bacterium | reverse complement strand
GTCCGGGAATGCTCCTTCGTAAAGCATGCTGCTTTCACTGTAATCCTCATATCCGTATCTATCATTAAGGTTACTGAGCTCACGGTCAATCGCTCCGCATCCGCCTAAAACTACCGCAACCGTCAGTAACACTACTCCCAAAAAACGCTTCATAAAAATCCCCCCGTCCGCAAAGTATATTCTTTAATATTTACAAATCAAAAATAATATATTATAATATCCGAAGATAATATCAAAGCTCATATCTTTATAATCGTAGCATATTACTCTTGATTTTTCAAGTAATCATGCAAAATGAATTGCAAATTGGAGGAATTTAATTTGAATAATAAAAAAAGGATCATCTTCGGTGTTCTCGCTTTGGTACTCATATTCAGTATGCTCATAGGCTATGTAACCATGATACTTTGGTCAGTTTAAGCTGACATTACGGAGATGTTGATTTTTTATGCAATTATGGGAACTTTTACTTCTTGCGCTCGCTTTAGCTATGGACGCTTTTGCAGTATCGGTATCTGACGGTATCTGTATGAAGGGACTCAACAAGCTGAAGACTCTCTCTATTCCTTTGTTCTTCGGCGTATTTCAGGGGCTTATGCCTTTGATAGGATATTTTGCCGGCTCCACCTTCAGCGACGTTATTAAAAATTGGGATCATTGGATAGCGTTTGCACTTCTCTCTGTTATCGGCGGTAAAATGATAATCGAGGCTGTGCGCGCAATGAAACAAAAAGACTCCTGCGACGGAGCAGGTGACAGCTTCAGCTTGCGTACCGTTACCCTGCAGGCGATAGCTACGAGCATTGATGCGCTGGCAATCGGTATCAGCTTTGCCGCTCTCGGTGTTAACCAATACACCTCTTCCCTCTTCATTGCCGTCGTTACCTTCATCTGCTGCCTTTTCGGTGTTATTCTCGGTAAAAAATTCAGCGGATTCCTTCTTAAAAAGGCGGAGCTCATCGGCGGATTTATCCTCGTTTTGATAGGTGTTAAAATTTTGATAGAGCACTTACTCGAAGGGTAAAATAAAATTGTAAAGCGGAGATTTCGCATTTGAAATCCCCGCTTTTTTTATTTCCTTTTGCCGATACCTTTTCTTATATAATATACAACGATGCAGATAACTATGGTCAGCAGCATATCCGGCAGCGTATTCCCCACGATAATATCCACTCGCATCAAGACTCTGTAAAGCACAAATCCGACTACCCAAATCGCCATATTCCATATATCTACACTTTTTTCTGAGCAGTCCTTCTTTAAAATGAAGAAGTCGGCTATCTGAATTGCTATCATCGGCGCAAACACCGAGCCTATCAGATACAAAAAGTCGGTTATGTTGTCCATTGGGTACACTACCGCTCCGACACTACCCAAAACAGTCGCTCCTATTGCCACCCATTTACCGTTTATCCTTTTGAATACCGATTCACTGGATACTCCGGCAGAATAGGCGTCAAGAAACGTCGTGGTAACGGTGGAAAAGATGATTATAAGGAGTCCCGCAACACCGAGTCCCGCTCGCACCATTATCTTCGCAATATCACTTTCACCCGTAAATATCGAAGCCGACATTCCTATAATATACATCCAGCAGCTCACGGCTCCGTATACCGCGGCACTTACCGCAGTAGCCTTCACAGGTTTTTGTGCGTTTCTGGTGTAGTCACTTATCAGCGGTAACCACGACAGCGGCATAGCTACCGAAAGTTCCACGGCAGCTCCGAAGCTCATTCCCTCACCGCTTATTCCGATGTCGCTTTTACTCGTAAAGATAACTACGCTCAAAATTACCGTTAATGTAAACAGCGCCGCCATAGCAACCGTGTTTACCTTGCCGAGATTTTTAATTCCTATCAAAATCCAAAGCGCGATGAGTCCCCCGATAACGATACACCATATCCACTTACCCACCGACCACACACTCTCAGCCGCAAGCGCTCCGTCGTATATCATTATTGCCGTCCAGCCTACAAGCTGAAGGATATTAAGAAGCGAAAATAATAGGCTACCCTTTTCTCCAAAGCTCATCTTTACCGTTTCCATTGAGCTTTTGCGCGCTTTACCACCTATAATTCCCGCCAAAAACAGCAGTAAACATCCGATAACGTGTCCGACCACTATCGCCGCGAGTCCTTTTGTAAATCCCAAAGGAGCAAAATACGTTCCGGTCAGTATCTCCGCTATTGATACTCCCGCACCGAACCAGATAAGACCGTTTTCAAGTACCGACGTTCTCTTTTCCTCCATCGCTATCTTCCCTCCTCTGCAAACCTGCCGCAAAGGTCAAACGCGTGGTTCATCGGACCGCTTCCTTTTCCAAGGTCAAGCATAGCGCCGAGTGCTCCGGAAATGTACTCCTTTGCTCTTTGCACAGATACCTTAAGGTCAAATCCCTTCGCAAGATTTGCCGCTATTGCGCTTGAAAGGGTACAGCCCGTTCCGTGCGTATTCGGATTATCAATCCTCTTACCCTTAAACCAAGAAAACTCCCCTTTTTCGTACAAAAGGTCGTTCGCATCACTTACGCTGTGTCCACCCTTACAAAGTACCGCACAGCCGTACTTATCTCCGAGCATTTTTGCCGCTTTCTCCATGTCGGACTCATTTTCAATAATAAGTCCGCTGAGTACCTCCGCCTCCGGAATGTTCGGTGTTATCACCGTGGCAATAGAAAGCAGCTCCTCTTTCATCGCCGTTACCGCATTGTCGGACGCAAGGCTTGAGCCGCTTGTGGCTACCATTACGGGATCCACCACGATATTTTTCGCCTCGTACTCCCTCAGCAGCCTCGCTATCGTCCTCACTAACGCTCCCGATGCTGTCATTCCGATTTTAACCGCATCCGGTCTGATATCTTCAAATACCGCAGTTATCTGCGCTTCTAAAAATTCCGCAGATACCTCCGATACCCCCTGTACGCCGGTAGTATTTTGCGCAGTAAGCGCAGTTATCGCGCTCATCGCATATACTCCATTCATCGTCATCGTTTTAATGTCCGCTTGAATACCGGCGCCTCCGCCGGAGTCGCTTCCGGCGATTGATAATGCTGTTCTCATAATAATTCTCCTTTTTATTTAGCATTATTTTTATTAAGCGGCGCAAAGTGGTGCCCCCGATCCGCCGCTGAAATTCCTCGGTGTTACCCAAGGATCATTCCCGTATTAAAAACAAAAAAGCCGCCCAACTCGGCGACTTCCAATACAAATTCCCACAGTCGTACCTACGTTGGCATTATCCAAATCAGGTTAATGGGTCGAAGGTACTACCTTCCTCTCAGCCTGTAATACAAGCTCCCCGCTGTTTTATTGTTCCCATTATACTCCTTGCTTCCCCGCTTTTCAAGTACCTTATAAAAACTTTTTAACCATTTTTTCGCTGTTTTTTTACTAATCTCTTTCCTATTTTATTTATTACTTAAATTTTATTTGCTTTTTTATAAATTATGGTGTAAAATGTTTTTGGTTTTATGTTGTGTATTTAATTAACCAAAATCCATTTTATAGGAAGGCTTTTTCAAATGGAAATATTATTATATATCTCTGCAACCATAAGTGCAATATTAAGTATTTTCAGCGTATACTTTTTTATACTTGCTCTCTTTGCATTAAAGAGATTTAAAAAACCGCCGAAGGCAGCACCGAAAAATAAGTTTGCGATAATTATTGCCGCAAGAAACGAAGCTAAGGTCATAAACGAGCTTATCGACAGCTTAAACGCTCAAACTTACCCCGGCGACCTTTTTGATATTTTCGTATTCCCCAACAACTGTACCGATAATACTGCTGAGGTTGCGGCAAAAAAAGCTACGGTGATTTCCTGCGACCACCTCTCAATTAAATGCAAAGGCGACGCTCTTACTTTTGCGTTCGACACCCTTATGAACGAGCCGTACCACTACGATGCTTTTTGCGTTTTTGACGCCGATAATGTTGTTGACCGCAACTTTCTTTCCGAAATGAACGATTCTCTCTGCAACGGAGCTAACATAATAAAAGGGCGCGGCGAGGTAAAAAATCCTTACGATACTTGGGTATCCGGCTGCTATGCACTCTATTTCAGCATGTGTAATATCTTTGTTGCCCGTTCAAGAGCCAATATCGGACTTTCTGCAAAGCTCATTGGTACAGGCTTTTGCGTAAGCAGACAGCTTATGGAGAAATTGGGCGGCTGGCATACTAAAACCATCACCGAAGACGTGGAGTTCTCCACTATTTGTGCGCTTTCCGGAGATAAGGTGCATTGGGCTCCCGACGCTTTGTATTATGATGAGGCTCCCAACTCATTTTCGGTATCTATGACTCAGCGTACACGCTGGATAAGCGGTATCATGCAGGTCGCGCAGATTTATCTTCCGAGCATCTTTAAGACAATAAAAAAAGGATCCTTCCGGTTCCTTTTGGACTACATTTTATATCTGTCTTTCCCCTTCTCGCGCGCTTTCTCGGTAGTTCCCACAATCATCACCATAATCGCATACGCAATATTTGCAGGCGGCTCACTCCTCAATTACCTTATCATTTCGCTCGGAAGCCTTGCTTTGTCGTATATCGGACTCTGCATCGGCTCCCTGATACTTACCCTTCTGACCGGACTTTCCGTCAAAAAAGCCTATAAAGGAATTTTTACCTATTACCTCTTCACTCTTACCTGGCTCCCGATCTACATATATTCCCTCTTCGTTAAAACTACAAGTTGGAAAGAGATCCGCCACGACAGAAACATAAAAGCAGAGGATGTTGTCGAGATTAAATCCCTGAAATAAGCTCGCGTACGATACTTTCAGGATCATTCAAAAAGCGTTTTACTATCATATAATGCGGAGTTGCACGGTAATCTGTCAGCTCCGCTCCTTTTTTTGTTATGTTGTATACCTCAGATTCCGGACACGCCGTCAAGATAGGCGAGTGCGTCGATATTATAAACTGCGAACCCTTATTCTTGGCAAGAGCGTATATTGCAGCCATAAGCTTCAGCTGTCCTTCGGGAGAAAGCGCCGCTTCAGGCTCGTCAAGGATATAAAGTCCGTTACCGAAAAAACGCTCCTGTACGAGCTTCAGAAAGCTCTCGCCGTGGGACATATTATGCAGCGATTCTCCGCCGTACCCTCCAACTATGGGCGGTGCAGGAGCCTCTACCTCATCAAGCTCCTCTATATTTGTCAAAACATTATAAAAGCTCTCGGCTCTGAGAAAGTAACCATCTTTCGGGCGGCGGAACCCACGTACTATTTTCATAGCTTTATACAGAGGCGAGTGAGTTTCCCTTGTGAAAAAATTAAAATTGATGGAGCCACCCTCTGCGTTAAATCCGCACGCTACCGCTATTGCCTCAAGAAGCGTAGACTTACCGATTCCGTTTTCCCCCATCAAAAAGGTTATCGGAGCGCGAAACTCCATACAGCCGAGATTTTTTATCGCCGGAAGTGAAAACACATACGAATCCTCTCGCTGCTCCTTTATTTCTGCCGATACGACAAAAAGCTCGGTCATTTTACTCCCCCCGTTTCATTATTACTTAATTATATCTTCTATTTCCTCTCAATACAAGGAGACTTTTACTATTTATTCATTCTTTTCTCTTGATTATTTTTTTGAAAAAAGTTATTATTATATTAGTATATTAAAGGAGTTGAAAACTCATGAAAATAGATTGGAAAAAACGCTCTACCGTAAGAATGGTATCAAACCTCATAATCGTAGCCGCAGGCATACTGATTTATTTTATTTTAAATAATTTTTCCACCATTACGGGATATTTCAAATGGTTCCTCGGAATTGTAGCTCCTTTTTTGTACGGTTTCGTTTTTGCCTATCTTCTCAATACTCCTGTTTCGCTTTTTGAGAGGCTGTTTATAAAATTAAACGGTAAAAAACGCAAGCCGCCGTACAGATTGATACGCATTGCCTCAATCTTTTTAACCATATTACTTGCCCTTATTGCGATTGCCGCACTGTTCTATATCATTATTCCTCAACTCGTCGACAGCATCAGCGGACTGCTCAAAAACACCTCTTACTATATCGAAAGTCTTGAAAACGCTTTCTTTTCACTCCTTGAAAAATACAACATAAACAGCGAATTTATTCAAAGTATCGTTTCAAAATATGACGATATCTTAACCTACGTTTCAAACGCACTCGAACAAGCGCTCCCTGAAATACTTTCCTTCTCCAAGCAGCTTACTACAAGCATCTACAACATCTTCATCGGAATCATTATTTCGGTATACGTGCTTTACAGTAAGGAAACCTTCTTTGCGCAAATTAAAAAGGTACTCTTCGCACTTTTCAAAAAGAAACACCTGCAAAGATATATTCAGGTCTTCCACGAAAGCAACAGAGCTTTTCTCGGATTTATCAACGGTAAGCTGCTAGATTCTCTGATTATCGGAATCCTTTGCTACATCGGTATGCTTATTTTGGGTATGCCGTACGCCCTTCTGATAAGCGCTATCGTTGCCGTAACCAACATAATCCCTTACATCGGTCCTTTCATCGGAGCCATTCCCTCTGCTATCATTATCTTTATTGCAAGTCCCTCAAAGGCGCTTTGGTTTATCATTTTCATCTTTCTCCTGCAGCAGTTCGACGGCAATATTCTCGGACCCCGTATTCTCGGAAACTCCATCGGACTCTCTTCCTTCTGGGTATTGTTTGCTATCATTTTAGGCGGCGGTATTGCAGGCTTTTGGGGAATGTTCCTCGGAGCTCCCGCATTTTCGGTCATCTATTCCCTTACCCGTGTATTTATCGAATCACGCCTTGTTAAAAAGGGACTCTCCCCGGATACTAAGGATTATTATCTGGGCTCCTCACTTGAGAAAAAGCGTGAGTCCCCGAAGATCATATCTCTTTTCAAAAAATGGATCAATAAAATTATCCTTAAATTTAAGAAAAAAGATAAAGCTTCCGACAACGCTACTCTCAAAGATACCAAAGAATCTCAGCAGTAGAGATAATATCTCTCGCATAACTAACGCGCACCGTACAATATCTGTGCACTGCAAAATAAGCAAATAACTACACAAAAAACAGCGAAGTAAAACTTCGCTGTTCTTTTTTTTAATATGCCGGCTCCTTTTCTTTTACCTTTTCTTGTTCGCACGCTTTTTTAGCCGAAGAAAGCATCAGCTTTATTCTGTTAAGCTGGTTTACTTCACTCGCTCCCGGATCGTAATCCACCGCAACTATATTCGATTGCGGATACGCCTTCTTAAGCGTCTTGATTACTCCCTTACCCACCACATGATTGGGTAAGCAGGCAAACGGCTGTATGCAAACTATATTCGGAGCTCCCGTCTGTATCAGCTCCACCATTTCTCCCGTCAAAAACCAGCCTTCTCCGTACTGATTTCCTATCGACAAAAACGGCTTTGCAAGCTCCGCAACCTCTTCAATCGGCATCGGAGCTTCAAATCTTTTGCTCCTCTCAAGTGCTTCTATTGCAGGCTTTCTTATAAAGCGTATTGCCTTTACTCCGGCACGCGCAAGAACTCCCGCCCCGCGCTTAACTCCCAAATATTTACTCTTATAATCGTTGTTGTACACGCTGTAATTGAGAAAATCCATCAAGTCGGGTACTACTGCCTCTGCTCCCTCTGCTTCCAAAAGCTCCACCAAATGATTGTTCGCAAGCGGCATATATTTTACGAGTATCTCGCCGACTACTCCCACTCGCGGCTTTTTGAGCTCTTCATCAATAGGAAGCTTATCAAATTCCCTAACTATTCCCTCGCATACCTTTTTATATGTATATTTCGTTTTCGGATTTATAAGAGAATCCACACAAACAGCCTTCCATTTCTTGTGCAGCTCATTTGCGGATCCCTTCACTAGCTCATACGGACGAACTCTGTAAAGACACCGCATAAACAAGTCGCCGTAAACTACTCCTTTTATCGCCGCTATCAGCAGCTTCAGCGGTACCTTGAAGCCCTCGTTTTTCTCCATACCGTTTGC
>CAJGEB010000040.1 GCA_904502045.1 uncultured Oscillospiraceae bacterium | reverse complement strand
CGAATACCGTTTTCGGCAAATGCTTCGGTAACTTTTTGGGTTATATCGAAGTAAACGTCCCAGTAATCCGCATTTTTACACCAAACTCGAGCGGCGAATTCCATTGCTTCGTTTGTACCGCCGGAAAGTCTTGCGAAGGGCTCGGAGGGCGCAGAAAGTACTTTCTCATGGGATTTGAGTACATTCATTATGATATCTTGAACCTTAGAGGGAGATTCGGTTTTCGAGCAAGAGAAGGCGAGGTCTACGCGGCGGAACTCCTCGGAAGAATAGTCGGTGATGCTGGTATTCATTAAGTTGCCGTTGGGAACGGTAACCTTTCTGTTGTCGGGAGTGAGAAGTACGGTGTAGAAAAGCGAAACCTCAATAACCGTACCGCTGACATCGGATGCGGTAACGAAATCTCCCAACTTAAAGGGCTTGAAGATGACGAGCATAATTCCGCCTGCAAGGTTTGAGAGCGCGCCTTGTAATGCAAGACCGATAGCTACACCTGCGGAGGCAAGTACCGTGACTATCGAAGCGGTGGGGACTCCGAGAATGGTGATAATGGAAATTACCAGTAAAACATAGAGTCCTATCTTGAAGAAGCTGAGGGTAAAGGTCTGAGCGGTTCCCTCAAGCCTGTTGATGAATCTGCTCTTTTTCAGTAGCTTCAGCAATTTTTTAATAAGAAAACTGCCGACGGCAAGAATGATTACTGCCAAAACGATTTTCCCCGCTACATTTACAGCAAGGGAGCTGAGTGCCGAAAGAATCTGTTCCATAATATTTTCTCCTTTATTTTAATCCAAGGAATAATTATACTCCTAAAAAAATATAATTCAAGTGGGAAAATGTAAATAAAGCAGCTGTCCGCCCCAAAAGAACGGACAGCTTTTTTTATTCAACGGTAACACTTTTTGCAAGGTTGCGGGGCTTATCGACGTCGTTACCTTTATAAATCGAGGTGTAGTAAGCAAGTGACTGACAGGGAATAATTGCGGGAATCGCCGCGAGTATTCCTTCGGCATCGGGAACCTCAATCACAAAATCGACGGTCTTGCGCAGCTCTTCAAGACTTGTGTTTGCAATTGCAATAACGTAAGCGCCGCGTGCCTTGAGCTCCTTGATGTTGGAGATGGTCTTTTCGGCGGCGGATTCCTGCGTTACAAGGGCGATTGCGGGAGTTCCCGGCTCGATAAGAGCGATGGGACCGTGCTTCATTTCGCCTGCGGGAAATGCTTCTGTATAAATGTAAGATATTTCCTTGAGCTTCAGAGCTCCTTCCATAGCTATAACTCTATCGAGTCCGCGGCCGATGTAGAAAAGCTGGTTGCATTTTTTAATGCGCTTTGCAGCAGCTTTTACAGATGACATATCAGCAAGTACTTCGCGTATCTTTTCGGGAATGAGGTGCAGCTCGCTCATCAAAAATGAGTATTCCTCGTCAGAGATGTTACCGAGCTGTTTTCCGAGATATATCGCAAGTAAAAACAGAGCGGTAATTTGAGAGGTGAAGGCTTTCGTGGAAGCCACCGCTATCTCGGGCCCTGCGGCGGTATTGATAACGTCGTCGGATTCGCGGGCGATGGTGGAGCCGGCTACGTTGGTTATCGAAAGCACCGTAGCTCCTGCGGCCTTGGCGTTTCTCAGGGTAGCGAGAGTATCTGCGGTCTCTCCCGACTGACTTATCAGTATTACGAGGGATTTTTCGTTCACAAACGGAGCATAATACCTGAATTCAGAGGCAATATCCACCGTCGTGGGAATCTTCACGTACTTTTCAAGTGCAAGCTTTCCGACGAGTCCGGCGTGGTAAGCAGTACCGCAAGCCACGATATAGATGGTATCGTAGGCAGCCATATTTTTAATGGAACCAAAATCAAGCTGTATCTCATCACCTGAGCAGTATCTTGACACGGTATTTGCGCAGGAGTCGGGCTGTTCGTATATCTCCTTAAGCATAAAGTGGTCGTAGCCGCATTTGGTAGCCGCATCTGCGCTGAGCTCCACTGTTTTAAGCTCGCGCGTTACGGGGGAGCCGCTTGCATCAAAAAACTCCACGCCGTTTTCGGTGATTCGGATTATATCATTATTTTCGGGGTAGTAAAATTTCTTTGTGTAGCTGAGCACCGCCAACACATCCGACGCTACAAAAAAGTCGTTGTTATCACCGACTCCTATAACCATGGGACTCTCCTTGCGTGCAGCTACGATTTCTTTTTTATCTGCGCAGACCACAGCTATTGCAAAGGAACCTCTCAGCAGAGGTACCGTCTTTACTACTGCAGACAGTAAATCTCCCTCGTAGAAGCTGTCAATGAGATGGGGGATGGTTTCGGTATCGGTTTCCGATGAAAAGGTGTAGCCTTTTTCGGAAAGCTCATTTTTGAGTGAGTGGTAATTTTCAATTATTCCGTTGTGTACCACAGCTATCGTTTTTGTAGTGTTAAAATGGGGGTGGGAGTTAGCATCTGACGGCTCGCCGTGAGTAGCCCAGCGAGTGTGTCCGATGGCGACGGGGGAGTTGCCGGGGTTTTCCGTCAAGTAGTCACTAAGATTTGCGAGCCTGCCTTTAAATTTAGCGATTTTCAGTTCGCTTCCGCTGTGCATAGCTATTCCCGATGAGTCGTACCCTCTGTACTCAAGCCGCTTGAGTCCCTCAAGAATAACCTTTTCCGCACCGTTTTTGCCGAGATATCCTACGATTCCGCACATAAAAAAGCTCCTTTGCGATATTTTTCACGGCAAAGGAGAGTAACACTGTAAAACGCAACAAAACAAACTTCAAGCATAACAACACCTGAAGAAGCTAAATGCGAATGCACTCGGACCCGATTTTGTCCCCAAAGGTTACCCCAGGGTTTTGTACGCAGTCCTGCGGCTGTGCGGCCGTCGGTATACCCGCCGAATTTTCGATAATACCGAACCTCGTCAACCGGAAAAAATCCGGTTCTGGCGCTCAAATTCTCATTATTGCCGTGTAATATTATTATATTACATATATCGAAATTTGTCACTATTTTTTTTGAAAATATTTCATCAATTAAGGTTGACATTTTGAAAAAAGTGTGGTATCATACTCAATACTGAATAGCGCGGGGTGGAGCAGTCCGGTAGCTCGTCGGGCTCATAACCCGAAGGTCGTGTGGTTCAAATCCCGCCCCCGCAACCAAATATACTCATAAATAATATAAAATTGGGTCAAAAATTTGTACTTTTCATTTTGAGTTCTCGTTGTATTGTTTTATGAGGTCTGCTTTAAAAGAACTCAAATGCTCTTTCGGGTGTTTAAGTTCTTTTTTATTGCAAAGCTGCGCTTTCTTTTCTTACTCACAAAAACGGACATCTTTTGAGGACGGATATAGTCCAGGAAATGCTGTTTATTGCCCGTATATAACAGTCATTGCATATAAATGGCTGTTTTTGCGTGTTTAGAGGAAAATATATATAATTGAAGGGGAATAATTATGAAAGAGCTTAAGGAATTGAAATTTGAAGAGCTTACGACAAAGCAGAAGCTCGGTCTGGTACATACTCCGTGTTTTGGAAAGCATTGTACCGATGAGGATGCTGAGTATATTTTAAATCTTATAAGAAATCACTCGCTCGGAGCGGTTTGGGTTCAATGGAATCCGGATGATGACGATGTCGATTCGATTAAAAAATACGTAAATATGGTGAGGGAAGCCGCGGATTACCCCATTATCATCGTTACCGATGCTGAATTGGGACTCGGTGAGTACAAGGTAGGCCAGCACAACCCGATCGGCTGCGCAGGTACCGAGGAGCACGCCTACGCTTTCGGTAAGGCTACTGCGGCTACGGCGAGAGAGATCGGTTACAATTTGGTATGTAACCCGCTTCTTGACCTTACGGACGAAGGCTCGCAGCGCGCTTACGGTTCTGATAAGCATTTGATAGCTAAGCTCGCGGCGGCAGAGGCAAGAGGACTTCACGACGGCGGTCTTCTTACTATAGGAAAGCACTACCCCAGCGCATTTAACTCCAACGGAGTTGATTCCCACATGACTGAGGGACTTTGCTATCAGACCGAGGAGGAGCTCCTCGACAGAGATCTGTACGCATATCTTGAGCTGATGAAGGAAGGACTCCTTGACGGTGTTATGCCCGCACACAACAGATTTATTAACATTGATGACAGCGCTCCTGCAAGTCTCTCCAAAAAAGTGCTTAACGTTCTGAGAAAACAGGGCTTTGACGGAGTTATGATGACCGACGCGCTTTGTATGATGGGTATTCGCGCGAAGTTCGGCCGTGTTGAGTCTATCGGTCTTGCGATAGAGGCGGGTAACGATTTTGCTCTCATTTACGATGCTGAGACGGAGTTCAACCAGAACGCTCTGTATGAGTGCTACGAGCGCGGTATTATCTCTGACGAGGCGCTTGACAACGCGGTAAAGCGTATCCTTGCACTTCAGCATAAGGCGTTTCTTATGCAAAATCCGAAGAGCCCCACTCTCACCGAGGAAGAGGCGCGTTTGGCAAGAAATATAAATATTGATTCGATATACACGAAGGTTGACGAGGGACGTCTTGCTTCGCTTCCGCGCGACGGAAAATATTATTTTGCACTTATGACAAGAAACGAGTTTGCTGTCGGAACCGATGAAAGCGTTGCGGTTGATACCTTCTCTAACGGATGGCATTTTCCGATAAAGATAACGGACAAGATAAAGGAAATGTTCCCGAACTCGCACGTTGAGCCGTTTTTTCAGTTCCCGACACAAAGCCAGATGGTGAAGCTGCTTGAGGACTCTATCGGGTATGATGAGATTATCTTTTTGACCTTCTCTGAATTCCTTGCCTACACGGGAACGGAGCACCTGACACGCCGCGTTGTTACTCTTATCGAGGCTATGCAGTGCACGGACAGAATCTCCACGATTATTCACTACGGTAACCCCAGAGTGCTTGAGGAGCTTCCTCATATTCCGAGAATAATCTTCGGCGGAGTTTCCACTGCAAGTACGCTCGGTTGCATTGACGTGCTTGCGGGTGAGATACAAGCGAAGGGACGTCCGACCTACGAGCTGAATCTTAAATAAGTTTAACAGGAGTCAATTTCTTTATCGGGTTGCAAGAAATTGGCTCCCGTTTTTATTGAACAGGTAAAAAACAGTAGACCGAGAAGACTCGATCTACTGTTTTAATTTTTCAAAGAGGTTTTATATGCAGAGGGTGACATACCGGTAAAGCGCTTGAACATTCGGGTAAAATGGTGGATATTTGAATAACCGAGAATGTCGGAGATCTGTGAAATGTTTTTATTTCCTTCGCGAAGGAGCTTTTTGGCTTCCTTGATTTTCAGTTTGATCCAGTAATTTACGGGAGAGGTACCGGTGGAATCCTTAAATATACGGCAAAGATAGGTACGGCTGAGGGAAAATCGGGAACAAAGCATCTCAAGCGACGGAGCTTTATCAATATTTTCCTGAATAAAATATATAATAGAGTCCGTAAGGGAGGTTTCAGCCATCTGCCGTGTGTGTTGGGTAGCCTTAAGCGCGGTAACTGAGGAAGTGTTATTGTTGCGGATAATTGAAAACAAGAACTCCGCAAGATAGCCTTGCATCAGTTGGAGGGATCCCAAAGGAGCTTTCGAAAAATCCAGCTTAGAGGTATCTTTATAATCACTGCGGATATTTCCGAGTGCATTGGAAGCCTCTCCGAGAAATAGTGAGAGTATCTTTTGGGAATTTTTCTCTAAAGTAAAAATTTTTTTGTTGAAGAAGGACATTACGGGACTGTCGCAGGCAAAGCTGATAACAACTACGTTACCGGCATCTTGTCCGTTACCGATGTGCGAATGGGACTCCATTGGCTGATGGAATATCATCTGCCCTTTTGTAAGGGTACATCCGACACCGTCGACTACTGCGTTGATGTTACCGTAATCAACGTAAACAAGCTCCCAAAAATCGTGGGTCTCGGGAGGATGGTAAAAATCAATATCAAATTCAAAATAATAGATGGAATGGAAACCGGTAATAGCGATGTCTGTATTAACGGGAACAAATTCAAATGCCATTTCACGTCTTCCTTTTTAATGAATTTGCGTTATAAACTTATGATTATTATAAAATAAAAAAGTAATAAAATCAAGAAGGCTGTGACGGCGTGTGTACGATATGGTAAATATTAAAAAATATAAGAAGAATACTTTCGCGAAGAAGAGAGATATAATTATTCTGACTAAGTGAAAGGAAAGGAAGGATGATATGAATATTTTGGCGATAGGTTGCCATCCCGATGATGTGGAGATAGCCTGCGCGGGTACTTTGGCGAAATGTGTAGCGCGCGGAGATAAGGTTATCGTATGTCATGCGTCTACCGGCAATTTGGGACACGTTATTATTCCGCCTGATGAACTGACGGTTATACGCGCTAATGAAGCGAAGGCGGCGGGAAAGCTTGCGGGAATTGAAGTTATCTGTGCAGGATTTGATGATTTGGAAATATATGATAACAATCGCAGCGCAAGGGATAAGATAGTAGACGTTATCAAGTATGCGCAGCCTGACCTTATTATTACCCACAATCCCGACGATTATATGCCTGATCACACTGCGGTATCAAGACTTGTTTTTGATGCGAGCTTTACTGCTACACTTCCGAACTATCGTTTGGAGGAGCCTGTATTCAGTAACGAAACGACACCGCCTGCAAAGCTGGTTCCGATATACTATATGGACACCTTGGCGGGAGTTAATTTTGTACCGACGGATTTTGTTGATATAAGCGATACCATTGAGCTGAAGCTTCAGATGTTGGAATGCCATTCAAGTCAGCTGGACTGGATGAGGGAGCATGACGGTATTGATTTCGCGGATATGGTAAGGACTTGCTCAAGATACCGCGGATACCAATGCGGTGCCGGATACGCAGAGGGATTCAGACAAGCGCAGTATTACCTGAAAGGAACAACAAAACGGTTATTACCGTAAATGATAAGGAGTGTAAGATATGAATTTTATGACAACTGTAAAAAATTCTCTGCTTGAAGGATTTTATCCTGCAGGCTGGGATATGGAAAAAATAGACAAGTGCTGTGAAAAGGGAGTATCCAGAGAGGACTTTTGGCACAAGGATTTTAATCCCATATCCTGCGAAAATATTTACGAATTTGACGTAAAAATGGGACATGAAATCGCATTGCAGATAAAGGAATCGGGACAGCGCGGAGAAAAGCTCGCAATGATAATTCCCGTCGGACCGATGGGAATGTATAAGTGGGCGGTATTTTTCCTGAAAGAGTGGAAGGTCTCCTGCAAGCACGTATACACGTTTAATATGGACGAGTGGGCGGATGAAAACGGTAATACCTTGCCGAACACCGATCCGGCTGCCTTTGAGTATTGTATGAAAGCGGCGTTTTTTGATCCGCTCGGAGAGCTGACGGTTCCTGAAGGACAGCGTAATTTTGCGACTAAAGAAAATCTGCCTACATACGCCGGAAAAATTGCTGCGTTGAAAGCGGAGGGAGCAAAGCTGGTATTGGTATTCGGTATCGGAAGAATGTGCCATATCGCTTTTTGGGAGCCTCAATTTGCCGGAGAATTTGAAACTGAAGCAGAGTGGAAGCAGCAAACTCACAGACTCGGAGCAAAACTGCATCCGCTTACCATTGAACAGAATGCGATTACGAGCTTCAAGAGCAGAACTACCCTCGTACCTTGCAGAGCTAATACGGTAGGCCCCGGACTCTTGTTCCAGGCGGACTATATCATCGGCGGTGCCGACGGTGCGCTCGGACGCGGTATGGGATGGCAGGGAATGAGCTTTTTGACTACTCTGCATTACGGTCCGGACAAGTGGATCACCTCAAGCTATATACCTACATTACCCGGAAAACTGTTCTATCTCAAAGAGCTTGCAGGTCCGCTTGTGGCAGATGTAAACTGATTATTATACGTTTTTGGTGGAGTGTGCTTGTGATATCCCAACCGAGAAAATATTAAAAGGTAATAAAAAAGGAGTCGGATATGATCCGACTCCTTTGTGCTGTATTATATTATT
>CAJGEB010000039.1 GCA_904502045.1 uncultured Oscillospiraceae bacterium | reverse complement strand
CTACCGTACACATTCTCTCAACTTCATGAGAACAATTCATTAATATTTCTCCTTTCTGGGATCAAAATAACCACGTACATAACTATTATACTACGGCTTGTCCGCATTATCAAGAGAGGTGCGAGGATTTTTCCTTTAAAAATAGGAGTAATTTACTGCGGCGGTGTCGGAAAATGTCGAAAAAAGGGCGCGGATTGTTAGGGAATTGTAAAATTTGAGCAGCGGGAGCGGTCGGATTTGACAGAAAGGGGTGTAATGGTTTAAAATGGAATAAAATATGTGCAGTTACGGAGGAAAAGTCGTTGGGATTACTTCAGAAGATATTCGGGACATACTCATCCCGTGAAATGAAAAATATAAAGCCGATAATGGAAGAGGTACTGTCGTTTGAGGAGAAGTACACTCAGATGAGCGAAGAGGAGCTGAAGGGTTCCACCGCAAGATTTAAAGAAAGACTTGCCGCAGGGGAGAGCCTTGACGATATTACGCCGGAAGCGATAGCAGCGGTGAGAGAGGCTGCGTACAGAGTAATCGGACAGAAGGCGTTTCCGGTTCAGATAATCGGTGCGGTAACCTTGAATCAGGGCAGAATAGCCGAAATGAAGACCGGTGAAGGTAAGACGCTGACTGCGGCACTTGCAGCGTACGTAAACGCGCTTGCCGGCGGGGGAGTGCACGTAGTAACGGTAAACGACTATCTTGCGAAGTTCCACTCGGAGTGGATGGGTAAGATATATAATTATATGGGACTTACCGTGGGACTTATCGTTCACGGTAAGACGAATGACGAGCGCAGAGCGGCGTACGCCTGTGACATTACCTACGGAACCAACAACGAGTTCGGATTTGACTATCTGCGCGACAATATGGTCATATACAAGGAAAATAAGGTACAGCGCGGATTTGCTTTTGCTATCGTTGACGAGGTGGACTCCATACTCATAGACGAGGCGCGTACTCCGCTGATAATTTCGGGACAGGGCGACAAATCCACCGACCTTTACGAGAGAGCCGATAAGCTCGCAAAGGGACTGAAGATGCTGAAGATACGGGAGCAGAACGACAAGGAGAGCTACGATGACGTTGAGGCGGATTACATCGTGGACGAAAAGGCGCGTACTGCAACACTCACTCCGCAGGGAATCAAGAGGGCGGAGCAGTATTTCGGTGTTGAAAATATTACCGATGCAGATAATATGACGCTGATGCATCACGTAAATCAGGCGATAAAGGCACACGGAGTAATGACGAGGGATATCGACTACGTAGTGCGCGAGGGCGAGGTAATAATAGTCGACGAATTCACCGGCAGACTTATGCTCGGAAGAAGATATAATGAGGGACTCCATCAGGCTATCGAAGCAAAGGAAGGAGTAAAGGTCGAGAGAGAGTCAAAAACATTGGCTACGATAACCTTCCAAAACTACTTCAGAATGTACCGCAAGCTCTCCGGAATGACGGGTACTGCCCTTACCGAAGAGGACGAATTCAGAGAGATATATAACCTTGACGTAATAGAGATACCCACCAACCGTCCCGTAATAAGAAAGGACCACCCCGACGTCGTTTACAAGACCGAGAAGGGTAAGTTCGGTGCTGTCATTGAGCAGATAATCGAGTGTCATCAAAAGGAGCAGCCGGTACTTGTCGGTACCGTTTCAATTGAAAAGTCGGAGCTGCTTAGCGTGATGCTGAAAAAAAGAGGAATAAAGCATGAAGTACTGAACGCGAAACGCCACGAAAAAGAGGCGGAAATAGTCGCGCAGGCGGGCCGTCCCGGAGCGGTAACGATAGCTACCAATATGGCGGGACGCGGAACCGATATAATTTTGGGCGGTAATGCGGAGTTCCTTGCGAAAGCACAGCTCAAAAAGGACGGATGTCCCGAAGAGAAGATATACGATGCAACGAGCTTTTTTGATACCGACGACGAGGAAGCTTTGCAGTGGCGCGCTCATTTCAGGGAATTACTTGACAAATACAAAAAAGAGCTTGAGCCGATGGCGCAGAGGGTAAAGGATGCGGGCGGACTCTTTATAATCGGTACCGAGCGTCACGAATCAAGAAGAATAGATAACCAGCTGCGCGGACGCTCCGGACGTCAGGGCGACGCGGGTGAATCGAGATTCTACATCTCCCTTGAGGACGACCTGATGCGCCTTTTCGGCGGCGAGAGAATGCAGATGATGATGGATACTCTCGGGGTTGACGAGGATATGCCGCTTGAGTATAAGATGCTTTCAGGCACGATAGAGAGTGCGCAGAGGAAGATAGAGGGCAGAAACTTCGGAATCAGAAAGAGAGTGCTTGAGTACGACGATGTAATGAACCGCCAAAGAGAGATAATCTACGGACAGCGCGACAAGGTACTCAACGGCGACGATATAAAGGATTACATCTGGAAGATGACGAGCGAGCTTATAGACGTAACGATTGAGAGCTATCTTGCGGACAGCGCCGAGGAAGAGGGAGAGAAACACTCCAAACATACGGCTGAGAACCGTGATAACTGGAATATCGAGGGACTCAAGGACTACCTTTTCAGCTGGCTGTGTACTCCCGACAACAACGAAATTGCAGGAACCTTTGAGATAAGTAGGGCGGCGTTTGAGGGTAAGAGCAAGGATGAGATAAACGAGTCGCTCAAGGAGCGCGCCGAGAAGATATATTCCGAAAAAGAAAAAATGTACGGCGAAAAGCTGATGAGGGAGATAGAGCGCGTTGCGTTGCTCAGGAGTGTTGACTCCTTCTGGATGGAGCATATCGACGCGATGGAGGAATTAAAACGCGGAATAGGACTGAGAGGATACGCTCAGAGGAACCCCGTTGTTGAGTACCGTATGGAAGGCTTTGATATGTTTGACCAGATGGTAGCGTCGATACGCGAGCAGACGGTTAAGATGATGTTTACCGTGAAAATAAAAAATGATGCAGAGCCGAAAAGAGAAGAGGTAGCGCGTCCGGTAACGGCAGGAGCTGCAGGTAACGAGCAAAAGCAGCCGGTAAAAAAAGCGGAAAAGGTCGGCAGAAATGACCCGTGTCCTTGCGGAAGCGGCAAGAAGTACAAAAAATGCTGCGGACAGTAATCGGGAAAACTGTCAAAAATTGATGCGTGCAAAAAAGAGGATGTTGAGGTTTGGTTTTTGTTTGCGGGAAATACTAAAAGAAAAAGCCAAACACAAGGAGAGTGGATATGAAAAAGATATGTAAGACTGCGGCAGCGGTACTGCTGGCAGCAACCGTACTGAGCGGGTGCAGTTTTTTGGAGAGTATCGCAGCGAGCAAGGTTGAGATAACGGGGGACGCACAGAGTTTTGAGTACAAGACCCAAGAGGGCGAGGAGATAAACAAAGTCGAGGTGAAGAACATCTACTTTTACGGTACCGATGATGCACAGATAAACGTGTATGCATCTGAGGAAAACAGGGTAGAGGTAGTATGCAGCGAGCTGTTTTTCGAAAACGGACTAAACGTGAAGCTTGAGGACGGTAGCCTTGAGATAAGTGCGAACTCCTCAAAGATATATAAGCTCAGCGAGTTTCAGGTCAATATTTACGCGAGTCCCGAAAAAGTAAGGGTAATGGGCGGATACGAGCTTGCGGTGGAGCTTCGGAATGCAGAGAGTACCGAAATCAAAATAGACGGTGCCACCGATGCGGAAATCAAAGCGGATTCCTGCGGCGAGATAAAGGTCGAGCTCAACGGAGCAGGTGAGATAGAGGTCGAGGGAGATGCTGAGGACTTTATCTGTATGTTGAACGGAGCCGGTAACATCAAGGCCGCGGAACTTGTGGGTAAAAATGTCGACGTGAGCATAAGCGGAGCAGGAAATGCCGAGGTGTATGCTGAGGAAACGCTCAAGGCGGCAGTGTCGGGAGCCGGAAGTATAAAATACGGTGGGAACCCTACCGTTGACAAAAATATCTCCGGTTTCGGCAGCGTACAGAAGATAGCTCAAGATGAAAAATAAAAACACCCCCGATGGATTTTTATCTGTCGGGGGATTTGCTTATTATTTTTATATTCACAAAAGCAGCCCACTGGTACCGTTTTTGCCGCGCCGAGCAGTAGCTGCTATACCGCTGCAGTTTAATTTTTCCTTAATCTCAACTCTTCGGCGATTCGCCCCGCGGCTACGCCGCGGCGCCGCCGTAGGCGGCGGACAAAAGCGGAGCTTTTGAAGGCGAATCGCCTGCAGGAGCAGTAGAAGAGCGGCAAAAACTAAATTTGAGGGAAACCGGTGGGTGCTTTTTGTTTGGTATTATATTGACAAAGATATAGTGCGGGGATAAAATATATTAAACTTACGTTACGGAGGACAAGGCCGATGAAGCTTAATGATATTTTCAGGGACGGAATGGTGCTTCAGCACGGAAAACCCGTTCGCATTTTCGGAGAGGCAAAGGGAAGAGTTAGTGTCGGCTTTGACGGAGAGAGTAGGACGGTCGAGACAGACGGAAAATGGATGGTAGAGTTTGCTGCGCGCAGCTGCGGAGGACCGTATGAGCTTTCTGCTACCTGCGGCGGTGAGAATATCGTCATAAAGGATATAATGGTGGGGGAGCTTCTTCTTTGCTCCGGACAGTCTAATATGGAGCTCACAATGGCAGAAGAGGTAACTCCGAAAAGCGAATATGTCAGCGATCCTCTTTTGCGGATTTATATCGGCGGACGCTGTGCAGACGGACAGTTTCTGCCCAACTCTGAGGGCTGGGTCAAGGCTCAGACGGATAACGTTGATTCGTGGTCCGCGCTGGCATACCTGACGGGACTGCGTATACGGAGAGAATGCGGATGCGCGGTCGGAGTGATCGTGTGCGCGCAGGGAGCTACCGGAATTCAGGCTTGGAGCGACGAGAGCTGCTTTGCAGGGGAAAACTCCCACATGGCAAATCACTTCTGTTCTAATCCCGATTGCAGCTGGTTCAATGAGCTTAGCTGCCTATACCATTTTATGATAGAGCCGCTGATGCCGATTTCTCTTGCCGGAGTAATATGGTACCAAGGCGAATCAAATTCCTATCCGAATGAAGCGGAGAATTACGAAAAGATGCTTGATATGATGATTGACGATTGGAGAAAGGGCTTTTCGGACGAGGAGCTTCCGTTTTGTGTGGTAGTGTTGGCGGATTATCTGCAAAGCAGCAACAGAGATTTGTGGTCGATCGTGCAGAAAGCGCAGGAAACTGTTTGCCGGCGCGTACCCTATACCTTCTCGGTGAAAAGTGCGGACCTCTGTGAGAATGACAATATCCATCCCCCCACAAAGCATAAGCTCGCGGGACGCATATACGAGGCTATCAAGCAGAATAACGTTATCGGAATAGACAGGGTCGGGAACTAAAAATCTTAGAGAAAAATACAAACCAAAAAGGAAGACCGGACGGTATGCACTATTAGCTAAGTGCTAACCGAAGGGTCTTCCTTCGTTTTTTTGTTAACGGAATTTTTCAGCAGTTCGTTTTCGCAAATATCAGCGGCGCAAAAGGGTTCCTCAGTTTTAAGAAACGCTCCTGCAAAACTTCTTTATCAGTTTCGGCTCCTCAAGCTGCAGAAAGTCCTCAAGTGAATTTGCATCCTCATCATATACCGCCGTGAAGGAGCCTATCCTCATTTCTGCATAAACAAGGTCGAGGGAATATGTAAAAAATCCGGCGGATTCCAAACCGTCGCAAAGCGCAATCTCGTAGCTCAGCTTTACCTCGTCAAGCAAAAATTTCGCCTTATCTACCATCGAAAATATCTCAATAGTGTCCTCGGCAAGATCGTCCTCATTGAGCTTTTCGGGGAGTCCTTTCAGATATTCCCAAAACCTTCTCTCCGTAACCGTACGGATATCTTTTTCCGCCGACCACTCTGTCAGACTGTTATATATTCCCATTTTATTCTGATTCCTTTCTTGCTTTTTATACCGGTTTCGGCGATCCCGACTCCAAAATCTCCGATTTTGGAGCCCGCTTTTTCAAAGCGGGCCGCGCGTAGCGCGGACGGGATCGCCGAAAATTAAGGTGCGGATGGAATTATTTTAAGAACTCAAAGAAAGCGCGGTAGGTCATATAGACGTCGGTTTTGGAAACGACCTCGAAGGGAGAGTGCATAGAGAGAACGGGAACACCGACATCGACGACGTCCACATCAAGAGCAGCGATGTAGAGAGCGACGGTACCGCCGCCGCCGAGATCGACCTTACCGAGCTCGCCGAGCTGCCAGATAACATCAGCGGAATCGAGCATCTCGCGGATCTCAGCCATAAATTCGGCGCTTGCCTCGCTGGTACCGGATTTACCTCTGGAGCCGGTATATTTGGTAACGACAACGCCGTAACCGAGGAGGGAGGCGTTTCTGCGTTCGCTTACGTCGGGGAAAGAGGGATCGAGGGCGCAGTTAACGTCAGCGGAAAGGCATTTGGAGTTAGAGAGAACCTTTCTGACGTCTGCTCCGTGGGGCTCACAGAGGTCGGCGATGAAATTTTTCATATAGTCGGAATCGAGTCCGGTGTTGCCGTAGGAACCAATCTCTTCGCGGTCGGAAAGAACGGTAACAGTGGTGAATTCGGGGGAATCAGCGTCGATAGCAGCCATCATAGAGGTATAAGCGCAAACTCTGTCGTCGTGGCCGTAGGAACCGATCATACTTCTGTCAAATCCGACGTCGCGGGCTTTTTCTGCAGGAACAAAGGTAAGGTCAGCAGAGAGGAAATCCTCTTCGGTGAATCCGTATTTTTCGTATAAAATGTTGAGGATGTTGAGCTTGACCTTTTCGGAAGCCTTATCGTCCTTGAAAGCGCGGCTGCCGATGAGAATGTTGAGCTCCTCGCCGCGAATACCGTCAGCGAGGGTACGCTTTGACTGCTCCTGAGCAAGATGGGGGAGAAGATCGGTAACACAGAAAACGGGATCATCAGCGTTTTCACCGATTGAAACCTTAACGATGGAACCGTCCTTTTTCGCAACTACTCCGTGAAGAGCAAGCGCAACGGTTGTCCACTGGTACTTTTTGATTCCGCCGTAGTAGTGCGTCTTGAAAAGAGCCATATCAGTATCCTCATACATAGGATTGGGCTTAAGGTCAAGGCGCGGGGAATCGACATGCGAGGCGGCTATCTTCACACCGTATTCAATGGGCTTTTTGCCGATAGTCGCAAACAAAAGCGCTTTACCGCGATTGTTGAAGTACACCTTGTCGCCGGGAAGATAACGGGTTCCGGGGATGAGCTCGGAATATCCGTTCTGAGAAAGAAGCTCGATTGCCGCATCTACTGCTTCACGCTCGGTTTTGGCGGCGTTGAGGAACTCCTTATATCCCTCACAAAAATCGTACGCCTTATCAATATCGGCGTCACTCATAGTAACGCTTGTATTTTTTCGCACATAAAACAGTTTTTCCTTCAAAAGCTCTCCGGCTGTTTTTTCACTCATATTAGTTTACCTCCTGATTTATTCAAAATAAATTCGCTTATAGGTGTCTGCAACCGACATTACCTTATTCATATATGAAGCGGTATCCTTGTAAGGCGGAGCGGTTATCTTGCCGCTTGAGGAATATTCCGGATTCTCAAGCCAATCCTTTGCCGCGGAGCGCCCTGCGTGATAAGCACAGAGCACGTTTTCCGGATGCTCAAACTCATCAAACAAAAACTTGAGCAAAAAGGTACCGTATTCCACGTTCAGCTCCGGATCATACATATCCTCAAAGGTAATTTCTCGCTCGTCCTTCATTTTAAACTTTATCCAATCAAACGTATCCGATGTTATCTGCATCAGTCCTCTTGCGTCAACATACGACTTCGCTTCAGCATCAAACCCGCTCTCACAATATATTACCGCGTACACAAAGTTCTTATCAAGACCCCGTTCGCCGCAATATTTCTCCACTATCTCTGAATACTTTATAGGATACGCAATTGTGTTGTATTTATTTATAAGAAATTTTACGCCCACTGCCATCAAGGCAATTATAATCGCTATCAAAAATAAGTTTGCTACCCGTTTTACCGCGTCGCGTCCGTTTTTCATTAATTTTCACCTTCCTTAG
>CAJGEB010000038.1 GCA_904502045.1 uncultured Oscillospiraceae bacterium | reverse complement strand
GTGGTTTTGGCAATCAAGCTTCGTAAAAAATAATAATACGCTTAACCAACTAAAGTTTATAGAAAACAAAAAGGTGTGTGGAAACAAAATTTCCATACACCTTTTTCGCGGGTTTATTATTTGAAGTATCTCTCAAGAAGTCCCTTCAGAGCCTTGCCGTGACGAGCTTCGTCGCGAGCCATCTCGTGAACGGTGTCGTGGATAGCGTCAAGACCGTTTTTCTTAGCGCAAGCAGCTAAATCGAACTTGCCTGCAGTAGCTCCGAACTCGCAGTCAACACGCCAAGCGAGATTTTTCTTGGTTTCGGCCTTCATATTGGGTTCGAGCTCCTCGCCCAAAAGCTCTGCAAACTTAGCAGCGTGCTCAGCCTCTTCCCAAGCGGCCTTCTCCCAGTAGAGTCCGATTTCGGGGTATCCCTCGCGATGAGCGATTCTTGCCATGCACAGATACATACCTACCTCAGCACACTCGCCGTTGAAGTTAGCGAAGAGCTGCTCGCGGATGAACTCTTTGTCCTCAGCGGAGATATCGGGGTTATTCTTTACAGTTTTAGCGTAGATGCCGTACTCATGCTCAGCAGCTAACTTGTTTTCTTCCATAACCTTAAACTTGGCGCCGTCAACCTTACAAACGGGGCACTTGAATCCTTCGGGCATAGCCTCAGCTTCGTGAACATAACCGCAAACGGGGCAAACAAACTTTTTCATAATCTTTTTCCTCCAAATAATTTTTTCTTTTAATTTTTAATTTGATTTTTCGGCGCATTCGCCGCAGATACCGGTGAAGGTAAGCTGACAGCTGTTAACTCGGCCACCGGAATCCCGAGCTGCTGCGTTGTTGAGCTCCTCGGGGACTTTGATCCCGTGGAGATCTGATACCCGACCGCAATCGGTACAGATAAAATGGACGTGGGGGGTGATGTTGCCGTCAAACCGTTCTACGCCTTTTACGGTTCCCAGACTCATGATAGTACCCTGCTCTTTGAAAAAAGAGAGGTTACGGTACACGGTTCCGAGAGAAATGTCGGAGTACTCTTCCTTCAGCTTTGCGTAAATCCACTCGGCAGAAGGGTGAGTATCGGTTTGGCGCAGGCAGGAGAGAATGGCATCACGCTTTTTAAAGTGCTTAGTCGTTCTTTCCATGAGCACCTCCTGTTTGTGAATAATTCTTATTTACAAGTTTATTATAACACGTGTTTTTTATTTGTCAATAGGAATTATTCACATTTATAAAAAATTTCAAAAAATTTTTTTGGGGGAGTCCCGCCTTAACATCAAATCCGTTACAACAACAAAAAGCTCCCGAAAATTCGAGAGCTTTTTGAATATAAGATAAGTGATTATCTCTTGGAGAACTGAGGAGCACGACGAGCTGCTTTGAGTCCGTACTTTTTACGCTCCTTCATACGAGGATCACGAGTGAGGAATCCTGCTTTTTTGAGTTCGCTGCGGAGCTCGGGATTGAACTGAAGAAGAGCTCTGGAAAGACCGTGACGGATGGCTCCAGCCTGGCCGGAAACGCCGCCGCCTGCAACGGTGCAGATGATATCGAAGCGGCCGTTGGTATCGGTGAGATCGAGGGGTTGACGAACGATGAGCTTCAAGGTTTCGAGTCCGAAATAATCATCGATGTCTCTGTCGTTTATGGTTACATTACCGCTGCCGTTAGGATAAACTCTAACTCTTGCTACGGAATGTTTTTTTCTACCTGTGCCGTAGAAATAAGGCTTAGAATCGTACATTCGCTATGCTCCTTTCTTACAGTTCCCACTTTTCAGGCTTCTGAGCGGCCTGATTGTGAGTATCGTTTTTGTAGATTCTTATTCTGGTAAGAGCTTTTCTGCCGATAACGGTGTCGGGAACCATACCCTTAACGGCGAGCTGCATAGCAAGCTCGGGCTTAGTCTTCATAAGGACGGAATAAGATACTTCCTTAAGACCTCCGATCCAACCGGAATGGTGAGCGTACTTTTTCTGCTCAAGCTTACGTCCGGTGAGAACGGCTTTAGATGCGTTGATGATGATAACGAAATCGCCGCAATCGGAGTGCGGAGCGAAAGTTACCTTGTGTTTACCGCGAAGAAGGGAAGCAGCAGCTGCCGCAACTTTACCGAGAGGCTGATTTGCAGCGTCGATGACATACCACTTACGGTCGATGTCTGCGGTTTTAGGCATATAAGTCGACATTCTTTTATCCTCCGTTTAATTTAGGAATTTGTCGTAAAAGCGGAGCCGAGGCTCAAAAAATAAACGCTATTCGACGAAACAGTAACATTATATTCCCTGCTCAAACGCTTGTCAAGAGGTTTTTTATAAAAAAATAAAAGAGCAGACTAAGAGCTCCGTTTTTCGCCTGAAATCTCGCTCATACTCCCAAATGCTCACGAACGATTTTAAAAAATAATAAAAAATTTTCAAATATTATTGAAAAGGAGCCGCAAAAATAGTATCATCAGAAAGTAATACTATAATGTAAAGGACGATGGAGATGCAGAAGCTGCTTGGATATGTGAGAAGGGCGGTAACTGATTACAATATGATAGAGGACGGCGACAGGATAGCTGTGGGAGTCAGCGGCGGCAAGGATTCGGTAGCTATGCTGGCGGCGCTTGTGAAACTTCGCAGAATAATCGAGAAGGACTACACGGTGGTGGGAATAACTCTTGATCCGGGATTTTCGGGCGAAATGGGTGACTATACGGTAATAGAGGAGCTGTGCAGGGAGCTTGAGGTGGAGTATATAGTAAAGCGCACGCAGATAGGTGAGATAGTATTTGACATACGCAACGAGAGTAACCCGTGCAGTCTTTGCGCGAGGATGCGCCGCGGAGCTCTGCACGATGCGGCTAAAGAGGCGGGTTGTAATAAGGTTGCGCTGGGACATAATTACGACGACGCGGTGGAAACGTTTATAATGAATTTGTTTAATGAAGGAAGGGTAGGGTGCTTTTCTCCGGTAACATACCTTTCCCGCAAAGACATAACGGTAATAAGACCGCTTATATATGCGCCTGAAAATGAGATACGCAAGACGGTGAAGAGGGCACAGCTTCCGATAGTGGAGAGCAAATGTCCTGCAAATCACGCTACCGCAAGACAAAAGACCAAGGATTTTCTTTATAATCTTGAAAAGGAGAATAAAGGGGTAAAAAATCGAATATTCGGAGCGATGATAAGAGGAAATGTCAGCGGTTGGGGAGAGTCGGGGGATTAAAATAAAAGAAAAAAGCGCAAAAGTTTCAAAAAGGGATTGACATTTGCAGATTGTGTAGTTATAATATAAACGTTCGATTTTGAGCTGACGTGGCACAGCAGGCAGCGCACCGCCTTGGTAAGGCGGAGGTCATGGGTTCGAACCCCATCGTCAGCTCCAGAAAATCCGCTTTCGAGAGAGGGCGGATTTTTGTTTTGTGTTATTTATTTTCGGAGTGTCCGGAAAGGAGCGGCATTTCGGCACAGTCCTTTGTTTTTGGCGGGGGGAACCGGGTCCGCACAAAGAAAAAACTCCCCTTTAGATTGCTCTGAAGAGGAGTTTTTGGGCTACTTTATCTCAATGGATTTTTGAGCTTTCTTTTCTTCCTTTAGCTTCGGAAGGGTTACGGAAAGTATGCCGTTTTCGTATTTTGCATCAATTCCCTCGACGTCAATCCCCGAAATGTTGAAGCTTCTTTCATAGGAAGCGGAGCGGCGTTCGCGGTGAATGAAATTGGAGTCTTTCTCGTCTTTTTGCTCGCTTGAGGAGCTTGCCTTTATTACGAGGAAGTCCCCGTTTATATCGATGCTGATATTTTCCTTTGCAAATCCGGGGAGCTCTGACTCAAGAAGAAAATTTTCACCGTTATCGGAGATGTCGGTTCTGAAGGCTGATGCGGAGTGTCGGGAACCTCTGAAAAACTCTTTATCAAAGGCATCCATCAGCGCGAACATATCTCGCGCATCGTTTCTGAAAAGATGGTTGTGTCCAAATGGCATAAGTTCGAACATAAAAATACCTCCTAAAAATTTGTTAACATTTTCTGTTCTCTCGGAACAATTACAGTATAGAAATAAAATGTTATAAAACAACGGATTATTGATGAACAAACTGTAAAAATTAGCACTCTTAGGTAATGAGTGCTAACAAATTCGAAAAATCCGCAAATTTATTTTACCCATAATCTTTAAATATTATTCGAATTTTCTTTTTTTATTTTGGGATATAATATATAATAGATAAAGATGATTTCGATTTTCGAGTGAAAGGATTTTTTTAATGTTTGATACTGCCCAGAAAAAGATAGTGCAGAAAGCGGTGCTTGTTTGCGTGGATACCGGAGAATTTGATGCAGAGGTATCTGTGGACGAGCTTGAGGAGCTTGCGCAGACTGCGGGAGCTGAGGTTATTGCCCGTGCTATACAGAAAAGAGCGGATTACGACGGAGCTACCTGTGTCGGAAGAGGTAAGCTTGAGGAGATAAAAGAGCTTATCGGTGAAGATGAGGATGTTATCTTGATATTTGACCATGAGCTTACCGGCAGTCAGCTCAAAAATATAGAGGATATTACAGGACTCGCCGTAATAGACAGAACAATGCTCATACTTGATATTTTTGCTCAAAGAGCGGTTACCGGCGAAGGTAAGCTTCAGGTTGAGCTTGCACAGCAAAAGTACAGATTGCCGCGTCTTATGGGACTCGGAAAAAAGCTGTCGCGACTCGGCGGCGGAATCGGTACTCGAGGTCCCGGAGAGAGTAAGCTTGAATCTGACAGAAGACATATCCGCAGGAGAATATCCGCATTAGAAGATCAGCTCAAGGAGCTTGAGAAAAAACGCGGACTTCTTCGTGCAAGGCGCAAAAAAGACGGTGTAATTACCGCTGCCATAGTAGGATACACCAATGCAGGAAAGTCCACACTCCTCAACACCCTTACAGGAGCCGATATTCTTGCAAAGGATATGCTTTTCGCAACTCTTGACCTTACTTCCCGCGGTATAGAGCTTGAGGACGGTAGAACGGTGATATTAGTTGACACCGTAGGTTTTATCAGAAGATTACCGCACCATTTGGTAGAGGCGTTTAAGTCCACGCTTGAGGAGGCTGCACAGGCGGACATTTTGATAAACGTATGTGATGCGTCGAGTGATACGCTGCTGGATGAATTGGAGGTAACCCTTAATCTGCTTGAGGAGCTCGGTGCAGGAGAAACTCCGATGGTTACGGTGCTGAATAAATGTGACCTTCTTCAAGAGGTACCAAGACTTTCTTCGGAAAGGTACGGCAAAGTGGTTGAGATGAGTGCTGCTACCGGTGAGGGAACGGGCCTCTTACTCAAAAAAATATCCGAAGCTCTTGAACCGTCGCAGGTACGGATGAAGCTCCTAATTCCTTATTCAGATGCAGGAATTACTGCTAAAATACGAATCGACGGTAAGATTTTTTCTGAGGATTTTGAAGCTGACGGCGTTATAATTGATGCACTTGTGGATAAAAAAATACTCCACCTCGTTTCGAAATATGAGTGCGGTAGGTAATTTTTACTGCGGCTGTAAGGCGAATCGCCGACGCCGCAGGCGTCTTATTGCAGCGCAGCTGCAAATTTTGAAGAAGGAACTTCTTCAAAATGGCGATTCGCCGAAAGAAGAAAGCTAAAGAAGGTATGCAAAAGCGGAGGAATGTGGTATACTAAAGGTGTTTTTGGATTATAGAAATTTGATAATAGAGAAAGGGAACGGTTTTTGATGGAGATATATGACGGAAGAAATAACAGAGGAGAAGACTACGCGCTGTGTGGAGTGGGAGCAGACGGATATGTAAGAATACTTGCGGCGGAAACTACGAATTTGGTAGCAGAGGCAAGTGATATACATAGAGCGTCTGATGTCGCAACGGCAGCTTTGGGCCGCGCACTGACAGCAACGGTACTTTTTGCAAAGCAGCTTAAGAATAAAAAGGACAGCGTAACGATACAGATAAAGGGAAGAGGACCGCTGGGAGATATTGTTACGGTGGCAAACTTCGGCGGAGATGTAAAAGGGTATGTAGTGAATCCCGATGTTGAGTTACCGCTCAATTCTGTGGGAAAGATAGATGTAGGCGGCGGAGTAGGCAGAGGATATATGAATGTAATAAAGAATATGGGAATGAAGGAACCGTATGTAGGATACTCGGAGCTTGTTTCTGGAGAGATAGCAGAGGACATATCTTATTATTTATCGCAATCTGAGCAGATACCTTCAGTTGTAGCACTTGGAGTAAGGTTTGTACCGTACGAGGGGGATAAAAGTGAAGGTAAGCCGTTTACCGTTGACAGAGCAGGAGGATATATACTTCAGCTTATGCCGGGAGCGAGCGAGGAGCTTATCTCGAAGCTTGAAGAGGTAGTTGTGAATATGCCGTCGGTAACGACGTTGCTTTCGGCGGGAGCCACTATGGAAAATATAATTGAGGATATATTTAAGCCGCTCGGAAGGTTTTTTGTAACGAAGAGCGAGTGCAGATATCATTGTTCCTGTTCTCGTGATAGGACCGAAAATGCGTTGAGGCTGCTTGGGAAAGATGAGCTTGGAATTATGATAGAAGAGGGTAACGGTGCGGAGCTGAAATGCGATTTCTGTAAAAAGACGTATAATTTTACCAACGAAGATTTGGTTGAGATCAGAAAAACAGCGAAAGACTCCGGAGTAAAATTTAAATAAAATAAACCGTAATTGTACATTTCGGCGAATCGCCATTTTGAAGAAGTACCTTCTTCAAAATTTGCAGCTACGCTGCAACAAGACGCCTTTGGCGTCGGCGATTCGCCTGATGATAAGAATACACCGAGGTATAAAAAAGGACCGCCGCAGCGGTCCTTTTAAATTTGGTGTTATTTACGGGAAAGGTATTCCTCGATAATGAAACGAGGACGGCGTTTAACCTCAAGATAGATTTTACCGATATACTCTCCGACGATACCTATCGCAGCGAGCTGAATACCGAGGGCAAGGAAGATGAGAGAGGCGATGGTAGCGAGAGAAGGGATGAAATAGAAGATGGAGAGGATGAGGAGAGTAATCAGAGTGATTCCGGAGAGAGCGGAGAAGAGAACACCGAGGGTAGTAATCAGCTTAATGGGTTTAACGCTGAAAGAGGTAATACCGTCGAAAGCGAAAGCGAGCATTTTTTTGAGGGGATATTTTGACTCGCCTGCAACTCTTTCGAAGCGTTCGTAATAAACGATGCCTGATTTATATCCGATCTGAGGAGCGATTCCGCGCAGGAAGAGGTTTACTTCGCCGAAGGAGAGGAGTCCCTCAATAGCGCGGCGGCTCATTAAACGGTAGTCGGCGTGGTTTTCTACGATATCAACACCGAAAGCGGTCATCAGCTTATAGAAAGCGCCGGCGGAATTGCGTTTGAAGGCAGTGTCGGTAGCACGGGAGCTTCTGACACCGTAAACTATGTCGCAGCCCTCGTAATATTTTTCAACGAACTGGTCGATGGCATTAATGTCGTCCTGGAGGTCGGCATCGAGAGAAATAGCCATATCGCAGCGGTCTTTAGCATAGGTAAGACCGGCGAGGAGGGCGTTCTGATGACCTCTGTTACGGGAAAGCTTGAGTCCTTCAAAAAGCTCGGAGGACTGGAAGAGGGAGGAGATGACCTCCCAAGTTTTATCCTTACTTCCGTCGTTTACGAGAAGGATACGGCTTTCGGGAGATACGGCTCCCTTAGAGATGAGAGCCTCAAGCTTTTCAAGCATTTGTTTAGAAGATTGGGGGAGAGCCTCCTCTTCGTTGTAGCAGGGAACCACTAAATATAAAGTATCCATAGAAAAATTCCTTTCAAAAATTAGTTATTATCGTCGGCTCCGTCGTCGTTATCGTCGATAATGCGTTCGGAGAGCCATTTGCGGATATACTCCTCGGTAAGACCGACCTCGTTTGTGGGACGATTGGAGCCTTTTTCATCAGAAATACTCTGGATATCGGGCAGATCGTCTGAGAAGAAAACGGAGGGCAGATCATCGGAATCATCATTTATTTTAAAGGAGTCTACATTTGCAGGATCCGCTTCATCGGGCAAGAATTTTGAATCGAGGAAAGAGGGGTCCGCCTCATTGAAGAGAGGATTTTCATCAATTTCGGCTTCGGGTAATTTTTGCATTAAAGCCTGCTGGGCAGCGAGCTTACGGCGCTTAATGTACCAGAAGATAAAGCAGTAAACGGCAAGAGCGAGGGTTCCGCCTGCAAAACAGATAAGACCGATGTTAAGGCCGGGAGTCATAAATTCGAATCTGATGGTATTATCGCCGGCAGGAACACGAACTGCCATAAAACCGATGTTTACCTTTTCGATTTCAGCAGGCTGGCCGTTAACGTAAGCGGACCATCCCTCTTCGTAAGGAACGCTGAAGAATACGAGATCCTCGGAAGCGAGCTCGATTTTAGAGGTAAATCCGCGGTTATCGATTTCGAAGGAATATCCGCTGCCGAGCTTTCTCTCCCAAACGCAGTTTTCATAGTCGCTGTAGCTTATTGAATATGAAGTAGCCTCGAGCGGAGAGAGAATATCTGCATGGCGCTCGATCTGCTCATCGGTAAGAACGATGGCACGGAGCAGAGTGCGGGCACGGTAGTTTTCGCT
>CAJGEB010000037.1 GCA_904502045.1 uncultured Oscillospiraceae bacterium | reverse complement strand
CGTGTCGGCGTTCAGAAGAGCCGACGAGCTTGCTCTTGCGATGGAGTGCAGATGCTATCGCGGCGGAGAGGGTAGAACTAAGCTGAGGAAGCTGAAGTACGGCGGAGCGGATATCGTTGCCGCAGGAATTACTCTTGTTTTGGCGGCGGCTACCTTGCTTGTGAATTACTATGCTCCGGCAATTTTGTAAAAAACAGAGATAGATGACGAAAAGAGGTGGCGCGGATGAGAAATATATTGCTGACGATTGCGTTCGACGGTAAAAATTACTGCGGATTTCAGGTGCAGAAAAACGCAGTAAGCGTAGCCGAGCGTGTTCAGGATGCGATAGAGCGCGTCACGGGAGTCAGAAGCGATATAAAGGGCTGCTCAAGAACAGATTCGGGAGTACACGCGGAGATGTTCTGCATCAGCTTTTTTACAGATTGTGCGCTTTCCGAGGAAAAGCTCTGCAGAGCGCTTGATGCGGTACTTCCCAAAGATATCGCGGCGCTGGAGTGCAGGGAGGTTCCTCAGGACTTTCACGCGAGATACAGCTGCAAGGGCAAAAAGTACAGATACCGTATATGGAACGGGCGGAGTAAAAATCCGTTTTTGCAGGGACGTGCTTACGAATACTTCAAAAGGTGCGACGAAGAAAAAATGGACCGCGCGGCACGTCTTATAGAAGGAACAAGAGATTTCAGCGCGTTTATGGCGGCGGGGTCAAGTGTAGAGGATAGGGTGCGCACCGTGACACAGTGCCGCTGCGAAAGATGCGGTGACGAGATAGTCATAACGGTAGCGGCAGACGGATTTCTGTATAATATGGTGCGGATAATCGTGGGTACGCTGCTGTGGGTGAGCGAAGGGAAAATAGCTCCGGAGGATATTCCGGCGATAATAGAGAGTAAGGATAGGTCGAAGGCGGGTCCGACCGCTTCGGCTGAGGGACTTTATCTGAGTGAGGTATATTATGAGCGGTAAGCGCGAAGAAGTAAAAGAGAAAAAACGATTTCGAGTAAAGGAAAACTCCGAACAAAACGAGGGCGCGAAGATAGCGGATATAGATAAACTGCGTAAAAAACGCAGCAGAAACGCTATGCTGAAAAGGGTACTCGTTGTTTCGGTAGTAGTTCTTGCGGCAATACTTGTCATTGTGGGAATTGAAACTGCCGGTACCCGAAATATTTCAATAATAATTTCAGATATTGCTGCGGGATTTACCAGAGGTGACGGGTTCCCGATTGAAATTGACGGCGCAACGGTAAGGGATGCCGAAATTGTCGGCGGATCCCTTGCGCTGCTCACCGATTCGGGAATTTTAGTCTACAACAAAAGCGGCGGAGAGATTAAAAACGAGCTGCATGAGTACGCAGACGCCGCGTGGGACGTTGTCGGTAACAGAATTCTTGCGTACGATGTCGGCGGACCGGACTTGAGGCTCGACAGTAAAAGTGCAAACGCTTTCAAGAAAAAATACGACGAAAAAATAATTACTGCGGACTACTCAAAATCGGGGCGTTTTGCAGTAATCACCGAAACCTCGCGCCGTCTTTGCGAGCTCACGGTGTATTCAAAAGATGAAACCGAGATTTTTAAGTGGGGGTCAAGTGATAATTACGCGACGGCGCTCTCGCTTTCCCCGAACGGTAAATTTGTTGCCGTTGCCGCCGTTAACGTCGAGGGAGCCCGGCTTTCCTCAAAAATCATAGCCTTTTCCATCACAGACGGCAAGGAACTGTTCAGATATTCCATTGGCGACAAGCTCGTTTTATCAATGGATTACCTCTCTGACGGCAGAATCTCTCTCATAACCGACAGTGCCGCAATTACGGTAGGCAAGGACGGCAGCGCCTGTGTTGAGTACGATTTTGCAAACCGCACACTCCAAAACTGGAGCCGCGGCGATGACGGTAGACTTGCGCTCGCTTTTGAGGACGAAATCGTAATTCTGGGAGCCGATACCGTTAAACTCTTTTCACAATCCGGTACTCAGGAGATTTTCGGTAACATTATTCATTCCGATTTTTACAAAAAAGACCTCTTTATCTCCTCTTCAAACGGTATTTACAAGCTCTCAGGCGGTCAGTTTGCTCAAATAATCAGCGATGAAAAACTCGGCGGCCAAGGTCTAAAAATTGCGGTTTCGGGGAATTATATCTATTGTGTTCTTCAAGATAAGCTCGAATGTGTTGAAAAATAAGTCCTTTTGTGATACAATATCATATTATCTGTTTTTTCAAGGCAGTAGACTGCCGCTTTCTGCGCGCGTGTAGGCACTACGCTTTTTCCGTATCTATACTACGGCGATCCGCCGCCGGAAACTGCGTTTCCGGCATTCAGGAGCGAAGCTCCTGACGCTCGGCGGAGCCGAGCGGGGCGGATCGCCCGAGTAAAAGAATCGGCAGGAAGAAAAAGAGAGGATGGCGCGCAGAAGAGCGGCAAACGGAAGGAATAAAAATAGAGAATAAGAATAGAGCAACGTGAAAAGGAAGGAGCAAGGAATGTTAGCGTATATATATGATATCGCGGTAGTGGCGATAGTGATAATATTTATGATAGTAGGCAGGAAAAAAGGGTTTCTGCAGATAGCGGTGAAGATCGTGGGCGGAATAGCGGCAGCGATATGCGGGTATGCGCTGGCAGTAATGGGGAGCGTGTTTGTGTTTGACGTACTGTTGCGGGACAAGATAATAGGAGCGGTAGAATCGGCGCTTCCGAGTGCGAGCGGAGCAGAGGAACTTTTGATGAAGATATCGGAGAAGGTATCGATACTGCCGGGTGATATAGGATTTTACGGAGAGAAGAAGATAGCAGAACTCGGAGAGGTAATGAGCAAGGTAGGGGACGGAGCGGCGGCAACGATAACGGATCAGATAATAAGTCCGGCAGCGATAGTGATAATAAGAACGATATTGTTTATAGTGCTGTTTTTGATATTTATGATAGTGGTTAGAGTGGTCGCGAAGATGTTTGGAGTAGCGAACAAGATACCGATACTTGGGGGAGTAAACAAGTTTTTGGGAATGGTAACAGGAATCGGATATGCGGCGCTGTGGGTAATAGCGCTGACGATGGTGCTTGAGATATTGATACCGGTGGTTAATGCAGGGATACTGAGCGAGAGCGCAGTGGAAGGAACGCTGTATTATAGGTATATATATAAAATGATAGGATAGAAGATGGGGAGCCGATGGGGGAAATGAAGAAATTTGGAATACCGAATATACTGTCGTGTATAAGGATTTTGATGATACCGCTGTTTGTGTGGAGGTATCTGACGGCGGCGAGCGAAGGAGCGTACATTTTGGCCGCAGGAATACTTGTGCTATCGGGACTTACCGATATGTTGGACGGGTATATAGCGAGGAAATACAAAATGATAACGCCGGTGGGAAGGCTGCTTGATCCGCTGGCGGACAAGCTGACGCAAGCGTCGGTATGTATAGTATTGACGATAAGGATACCGAACCTGTTTTTCATATTGATAGTGTTCGTGGTAAAAGAGGTAGTAATGCTTTTGGCGGGATACAAGCTATACAAAACGGTACAGCTTGAGGACATACCGGGGTCGAAATGGTTCGGGAAATTGTACACGCTGTTTTTCTACGGAGTAATGATAGTGATAATCGGAAGTCCGAGACTCAGTGTAGAGGCGGTAGAGTGGATACTTATAGTGTTGGGAATATTTATGATATTTGCATTTGTTATGTATATACCCGAATTTTACAAGGTGCGCAAAAAGAGGAAAACGGCAGGAGTTAAGAAATAAAAATTTACAGAAAAAAAGTAAAAATGATATATATTGTTAATGGTAAGAAAATATACTTAAAGTGAAAAAAGATATTGAGGTAAAATAAATGGAACTTATCTGTACGAGGTGCAAAAAGAGGGTGGCAGTCGTGTTCGTAACGAGAATGGAGGGCGACAAGACCATTAACGAAGGGCTTTGCCTTAAGTGCGCAAAGGAGCTCGGAATAAAGCCGGTAAGCGATATGATGGAAAAGATGGGAATGACGGAGGAGGACCTCGATAATTTCGAGGAGCAGCTGATGACGATAGACCCTGAGAATGCAGAGGGTAGCTTTGAGCCGGGGGGAGCTCCGACGATGCCGTTTTTGGAAAATTTATTCGGAAAAGCGTCGGGAATGGGCGGAGAAAAGTCCGCACCGAGCGAAAAGGAAAAGAAAAAAGGTGCAAAAAAAGAGGAGTCGAAGGAATCCAAACGCAAATTTTTGGACAGTTACTGCGATGACCTTTCAAAGAAGGCGAGAGAGGGACTCCTTGACAATATAATCGGACGCGAAAAGGAGATATCGCGGGTAATACAGATACTCAACAGAAGAACCAAGAACAACCCCTGCCTTATCGGCGAGCCCGGAGTCGGAAAAACAGCGGTAGCTGAAGGAATCGCACAGAAGATAGCTCGCGGAGAGGTTCCTGCAAAGCTTCTTGACAAAGAGGTGCATATACTCGACCTGACGGCGCTCGTCGCGGGAACCCAGTTCAGAGGCCAGTTCGAGAGCAGAGTCAAGGGACTCGTTGAGGAGGTAAAACGAGAAGGAAATATCATACTTTTCATAGATGAGGTGCATAATCTTGTCGGCGCGGGAGATTCCGAGGGCTCGATGAACGCGGCGAACATACTGAAACCCGCCCTTTCAAGAGGCGAGGTGCAGGTGATAGGTGCGACGACATTTAATGAATACAGAAAGTACATTGAGAAGGATTCCGCACTTGAGAGAAGGTTCCAGCCGGTAACGGTAAACGAGCCGTCCGTCGAAGAGGCGGTGGAGATAGTGCGCGGAATCAAGGGGTACTACGAGAGCTATCACGGGGTGAAGGTATCTGACGCGATGGCGAGAAAGATGGTAACCCTGAGCGAGAGGTACATTTTTGACAGGTTCCTGCCCGATAAGGCGATAGATTTACTTGACGAGGCGTGCTCCTGCGCCGAGCTTCGCAACAAGGAGCTTGAGGAATACAGAATACTCGACAAAAAAATAGGCGAGCTTAAGGAATCAGAGCGCGAAAAGGAAAAGGAATCCGAGGGCGGCGAGGTTGACTATGAGGGGCTTGCAATAATCAAAGCCGATATATTGAAGCTGAGCGCCCGCAGAGATGAGCTAAAGGTGGCGGCTGAGGGTGCAGAGGTAACCGATGACGACGTGGCGAGAGCAATTGAGCTGTGGACGGGAATTCCTGCAAGCAAGATAAAGGAAACCGAGCTTAAAAAAGTTGCCGGACTTGAGGAAACGCTCAAGAAAAAAATAGTCGGACAGGACGAAGCTGTGGAGCTCGTTGCTAAAGCGGTAAGGCGCTCAAGAGTACAGCTCAGCGCGGTGAAAAGACCGGCGTCCTTTATATTCGTAGGACCCACGGGAGTCGGTAAGACTGAGCTCGTCAAGACTCTTGCCGCGGAGCTCTCTGATTCGGCGGATCCTTTAATAAGACTTGATATGTCGGAGTTTATGGAGAAGTTCTCGGTTTCGAGAATAGTCGGCTCTCCCCCCGGATACGTTGGATATGACGAGGCGGGACAGCTTACCGAAAAGGTAAGGCGCAGACCATACTCCGTGATACTCTTCGACGAGATCGAGAAGGCGCACCCCGACGTAATGAACATTTTACTGCAGATATTGGATGAGGGTAAGATAGCCGACGCGCACGGAAGAACGGTATCCTTCGAGAACACGATAATCATAATGACCTCAAATGCGGGTAGTGAGCGCAAGGAAAACGCTCTCGGATTTGCAAAAGAGGCGGCGCAGGTGGCGAAGGACAAGGCGTACAAGGCGCTGTCGGAATTCTTAAGACCGGAATTTTTGGGCAGAGTCGATGAGATAGTAGTATTCAGCGCGCTGACGGAAGATAACTTCAAGGGCATCGCAAAGATAATGCTTGAGGAGCTCAAGAAAAATCTCGATGAAAAGGGTATCGGTTTTGGCTGGGACGATGCGGTGGCGGACTACATCGCGCACAAGGCGTTCGGAAACAAGAGCGGAGCCCGTGACATCAGAAAAATAACCCGCAAGGAGATCGAAGACGAGATATGTATGATACTCCTGCAGTCAGAAAACTACCCTGCAAAGGTATCTGTTACGGTGGAAAACGACAGCTTAAAGCTGGTTGCGGAGTAATATTTTGGCGGTAAAATACTAAGCGTATAAAAAGTACCCCCGAGGAGCAGTTAAAATACTCTTCGGGGGTTATATTTTGCCGCAATTGCGTATCGAAAAAGGCTACTGCGGTAGTTAAGGTATACTGCCGGCGGAGGCTCGATATGCGCTGCGCGCTCACAGCGGGCGCGGAGCGCCGCTGTGAATTTGCCCGAAGGGCAAATATATCGAGCCGAACGCCGCAAGTATACCGAGGGGGAAAAAGAAAGGACAGAGAAGCGGAATCTCTGTCCTTGTTTATGGAATCAAAGTGCGGCGATCTCCTCGGAGGAAATCTTGAGAGCGGACTCGGCATCGTGTGCGATCTGAGAGCGCAGATCGTCGAGGGAGGAGAATTTACGCTCGGGACGCAGGAAATCGAAAAGAAGAACATCAATGACCTGACCGTAGAGGTCGCCGGAGAATCCGTGGATGTAGGTTTCGGCGAGAGGGTAAGGGTCATCTGAAACGGTAGGCTTGCAGCCGATGTTTGTGACAGCGGGAAGGAGCTTTCCGTCGATGAGAGCAGCAGAGGCGTATACACCAAAACGGGGAACCAACCTGTAATGCTCAAAGGGCTGATTAATGGTCGGGAAATTGAAGGTACGGCCGAGCCTTGCGCCGTATACTACTGATTTTTCAATGTAGTATTTGCGTCCCAAAAGCAGTTCTGCATCTTTGAGATTACCCTCTAAAAGCAGCTTTCTGATACGGGTTGAGCTTATGGGCTCGTCGTCTTTGTAAAGAAGAGGGAGTACGAAAAGGTCGACTCCGTTTTTTTGGCACATAACTTTCAGCTCCGGAACTCCGCAGGAAGCAGCTTTTCCGAACCTGAAATTTTCTCCGCAGCAGATAGCCTTTGCACCGCACTTTTCAAGTAAGATGCGGGAAAAGAACTCCTCGCCGGACATATCCTTGCATTCGGAAAATGCGGGAGCAAAAATCTCCTGCACACCGAGTTTGCGAAGAATATCAAATTTTTGATTTTCTGAAAAGATGGAGCCGAGTCCGTCTTTGCTTTTGGGCTTTTCGGAGTCAGAAGAAAAGGTAAAAACCTTCGGAACAAGCTCGGGAACAGAGGTCGCGCGCGTGATTACTGCGCGGTGTCCGAGGTGAACTCCGTCAAAGGAACCCAAAGCTACGGCGGAATTTTTGATAAAAGTATTTTTCAAGTTAATCACCAAGCCCTGAATGATGCGGAAATGTTAATCCCGCGTGAAGAAAAATTTTACTACCTTAAGTTGTCCTGCCTCGCGGTCAAGCTTCGACAGGCTGAGGAATTTTCCGTACCCGTAAATACGGATAAAATCGTCGGTGTCGGGGAGTGCTGAAAGCCGCGACGCATATATCGGTACGCCGTTTATGTGGAGCCGTGCATCTGCATCCGACAAAAAATACGCCGGCGACGACAAAAACAGTGAATCTACAGAGATGACCGCGCGTTCGAGGGTTCCTTCAGCGGCCATTTTTTCAAAATCGGCAAAGGTGAAGCAGTCGGCGAGGGAAAAACCGAACGCCTCTGTTCTGGTGAGGGCGGTGAGGGTAGCTCCGCAGCCGAGCGCATCACCGATATCGCTGCAGAGGGTACGGATGTAGGAGCCCTTTGAGCAGGCGACATCAAGTATGTACTCGTTTTTTTGGGGGAGTGCCTTGACCAGCTCAAGCGAAAGTATCTCTATACTGCGCGCGGGACGCTCAACGTCAATACCCTTTCGAGCAAGGTCATAAAGCCTTTTGCCGCCTACCTGCACAGCCGAGTACATCGGCGGAGTCTGCAGAATGTTTCCCGTGAAACGCGGCAGTATTTCCCGCACCTCTTTTTCGCCCACCGTAACGCTTGCCGTTTTAACGATGTTACCCGTGATATCCTGAGTATCGGTGGAGATTCCGAGCCGCATAACCGCGCGGTATCTCTTTGAGCTTTCGGGGACGATATCGCAGACACGGGTAGCGGGTCCGAGGAGTATCGGCAGGACTCCCTGAGCCATAGGGTCCAGCGTTCCGCCGTGGCCGACCTTGCGGAATTTAAGTATTCCCCGCATTTTAGCTACCGCGTCAAACGAGGTGAAATCGGACGGCTTATTCAATAAAACTATACCATTCATATAAAATCCTTGTTTTTTCGGTCAAAGTGATTTTGAGAGCTCCTTTTTAGCGGCTGCGAGGATAATTCTCTTCGCCTCGTCAAACGCGGCCTCAACAGTACAGCCGGCAGCACCCTTGTGTCCGCCGCCTCCGCACTCCGCGCATACTGCGCTTGCGTCCACACGCTCCGATGCTCTGACCGAAATTTTATACCCAGAGTTATTTTTTCTCAAAGTTATACCGATATCCACCCCTTCAATACTGCGCGGGAGTGCGCTGATACCGTCGAGGTCGTCTTCGCAAAGACCGGGGAGTGATAAAATATCGTCATCGATTCTAATTAGAGCAATTTTTCCCTCTTCAAAGTACTCAATATTGTTGAGTACTCGTTTT
>CAJGEB010000036.1 GCA_904502045.1 uncultured Oscillospiraceae bacterium | reverse complement strand
TTCCCGTGATATCGAAAGGATTATTCCCATCTGCGCCAAAAGCATCAAAAGTGCTGTTCCGCCGTAGGAGAAAAACGGAAGTCCTATTCCTGTGTTGGGCAGTGTATTGGTTACTACCGCAATATTCAAAACGACCTGTATTCCTATCTGCGCCGTAAGTCCGAATCCGAGCATTCCGCCGAAGGTATCCTTTGCTCTCATTGATATTACAAATCCTCGCCAGATAAGCAGCGCAAACATTATGATTATTAACATTGAGCCGAAAAAGCCGAGCTCCTCGCCCACTACCGCAAAGATAAAGTCGTTCTGCGGCTCGGGGATATATAAATATTTTTGTCTTGAGTCACCGATTCCCGTACCCATCAGTCCGCCCGACCCTATCGCAATAAGGGACTGTATTACCTGATAGCCTGCACCCAGAGGGTCTGCGTAGGGATCCAGCCAGCTTTCAAGTCGCTTCGCCGCATACGCAAGTCCGCCGGGCATAATTACAAGCGCCAAGACTCCCAGAGCTAAGATTCCGAACGCGAGTCCGAACCACCTGAATTTTGTTCCGCCGATAAACATCATTACCGCACCAAGCGCCAAAATGAGAACGGTTCCCGAAACGTGAGGCTCTAAAAGCATCAGTACCGCGACTATTCCGAGCGCTACTACAAACGGAAGTACTCCGAACTTGAAGGTCTTCATCTTTTTGCCGTAAACCGATATAAAATACGCAAAAAGTACTACTATCGCAAATTTTGCTACCTCTGACGGCTGGAAGCTTCCGCCTCCGGGCAAGGTTATCCAGCGGTGAAACTCACCTTTTCTTGCGGGCATTACCAGTGCAAGACAAAGCAGCGCTATTGCCGCACCGTATACTAAAAACGCAAACTTTTTGAATACGCGGTAATTCAAAAATGATGCCGCAACCATTACCACGATTCCGAGTATCGCATATTTGAGCTGATTTTTCACAAAGTAGAAGCTGTCACCGTTATTATAGTAGGCGTAAACGTGACTTGCAGAAAAAAGCATAACTATTCCAAAGGTAAGAAGCAGGAGTACCATAATGAGAAAGGTTATGTCTACGCTTCCTCTTTTGGTAAACCAGCCCAATACCTTTTGGGAAGATTCGGCTCCTTTGCTTTTTTGCGTTCCTTTGCTTATTCCTGCTGCTCCTGCATTCAAATTTCTCAGCCCCACTTCTACATATTATAAACTCCGAGTATCGTTAAAGCACCGCCGATAAATCCTACTACCGAAAACAGTACGAGTATCTTCACCTCGCTGTATCCCGACATCTCAAAATGATGATGTATAGGACTCATCTTAAATATTCTTTTTCCGGTAAGCTTGAAGCAAATTACCTGCAAAATTACCGAAAACGCCTCTGCTAAATAAACTATTCCGGCAAGCAGTATCGTCGCGGGAAGATTTACACTAAACCCAAGCGATACTACGCATCCGCCCAAAAACATCGAACCGGTATCTCCCATAAATACCTTTGCAGGATAGAAATTCCACACCAAAAATCCCAAGCAGCCCGCTGCTACCGCCGTTGCAAATATATTATTCGGCATATTCTCAAGCTTTGCGCTTACAAGCATAAATGCAAGGGCATATACGAAGGTTACCGAGCTGTTGAGTCCGTCGAGTCCGTCTGTCAAGTTTACCGCGTTGACAAATCCGATTATTATGATAAGTCCGAGCGGGTAGTAAAAAAGTCCGATATCCACTTCACCGAAAGGCGGTAACTTCAGTACCGTGGATTTATCCCCCAACAGATAAAGTATTGCAAGATACGCTACCGCAACAAGTATCTGTACTACAAGCTTCTGCTTTACCGTAAGTCCGAGATTCCGCTTCTTCGTTATCTTGGTAAAGTCATCCATAAAGCCTATGAATGCGTAAGCGAGAGCCATAATAAGTCCCGCAAACATCTTCTTCCCCTGAAACGAGAAAAGCGCACTCAATTTATCCCCCGAAGCTATACTGAAGGTAAGGTACCCCACAAGTGTCGCGATTACTATTCCTATAATGAACATCAGTCCGCCCATCGTGGGTGTTCCCTGCTTACCCTTGTGCCATGTCGGACCTATATCATTTATTATCTGCCCGAATTTCAGTCTTCTCAAAAAAGGTATCAGCCATATTCCCGCTATCGACGTGATTATAAATGCCGCCGCCGCAGTTATTATTGTCGCTATCGTGCTCATTTTTTACCCCTTTTTCCTCTGCCTTATTTTATTTCCCCTCTGCTTTTTCAAGCAACTCCTTTACTATCTCACTCTCATCAAAATATATAGTCCCGAAATCAAGCGCTTGATAGTCCTCATGTCCCTTGCCCGCAAGAAGCAACACGTCGTCCTTCTTAGCGTTTTTCAGCGCCCATTTTATCGCCTCGTATCTGTCGGTTATTATTTTGCAGGGCGTTTTGGGATTGAGTCCCGGTTTTGCGTCCTCGATTATCCTCTCAGGGTCCTCATCTCTCGGATTATCAGATGTGAGGATAACGTAATCAGCGTAATCCGATGCCGCTTTTGCCATCAGCTTTCGCTTGGTACGGTCACGGTTCCCCGCACACCCGAAGAGTATCACTACCCTGCCCGGAGCAAATCCTTTCACCGTTTTCAGTATCTGTTCGATGCTGTCGGGCGAATGTGCATAGTCCCTTATAATCGTATAGTCCGTATCGGTGTCAAGTATCTCCGCTCTGCCCTTAACTCCTTTGGAATGGTTCAGCGCATCTATCATTTCCCCGAAATCCATTCCGAGCGTCAAGGAGCACACTCCCGCCGCCAAAGCATTCGCCGCAGAAAACTCTCCCGGCATACAGAATTTTACCCTTCCGATATTTCCCTTGCTCACCATCTCAAAGCTGCTTCCGCTGATGGTGAACGCTACGTTATACGCAGTATAGTCCGCCGCGTCTTTTTTTATGGAATAGCTCCACTTCGGGCAGCTTACCTCTTCATACAATCTCGCGCCATACTCATCATCTATATCAATTATCGCGTTATTGCACATCGAGAACAGCTTTTTCTTTGCCTCAAAATAATTCTCCATCGTACCGTGATAATCCAAATGATCCTGCGTGAGATTGGTAAATATCGCACTTTCAAATCTGCATCCGTCAAGTCGGTGTTGGTCAAGCGCGTGAGATGATACCTCCATCACCACGTACTTGCACCCCGCATCAGCCATTCTCTTAAACATCAGGTGCGGTTCAAGCGGGTCAGGAGTAGTATACTTCGCCGGAAAATGCATATCATCCACTTCATTTTGAATGGTACCGATAAGTCCTGCTTTTTCTCCCGTGTATTCCAACATTCCTTTTATAAGACAGGTTATCGTCGTTTTTCCGTTAGTTCCGGTTACTCCTATAAGCTTAAGTCTTTCTGCAGGGCGTCCGTAGTAATTTGCACAGATAAGTGCGTACGCGCTTCTGGTGTTCTCTACCAAAATCTCGTTTTCTACTCCGACTCTTTCCTGAACTATTACGCAGACCGCTCCTTTTTCCACCGCTTCCTTAGCTTTTTCGTGACCGTCAAAGCGCGCTCCTTTTATGCAAACAAACACGCTTCCCTCTTTTACAAGTCTTGAATCGCTTGTTATTCCGCTGATTTCGCAATCTTTATAGCTTCCGGCATATTGTACGTCTAAAAGCAATTCAGATAATAACATACTTTGCCCCTTTACTCTCTTGTCTAATCGTTATTTAAAGATTCCTCATCGGTATAAAGTATTACCGTGGTATCTTTATCCACCTTTTCTCCCGCCGCGGGAGTCTGCTTCAATATTGTAGTTCCCTCTCCGAGTATTTTTGTGTTAAGGTAATTCCTTCTGATAGTAGACTGTCCGTCGTGGGTAAGATTCCCCACAACATTGGGTACCTTTACCGTCGTTTTTGCAAGCTCTTCTTCGGTAAATTCCTTTTCGTATCCCAAGTACGGCAGTATCTCTTCAAATATCGCTCCTACTACCGGCGCCGCGATTACCGAACCGTATGAGGTTTCCTCCGGCTCGTTAAGTGCTACGAGCACAGCTATCTCAGGATCGTTTGCGGGAGCAAATCCCAAAAACGACAGCACGTATTTTCCGCTGTTGGAATCCAGCTTTTCAGCAGTACCGGTCTTTCCGCCTATACGATATCCCGGTATATATGAATTCCTTCCCGAACCGCCGCTACCTGCAACTACCTGCTCACACATCAGTGCCACCGTATTTGCAGTTTCCTCAGACACTATCTGCCTTTTGAGCTTCGGCTCGTTACGCTCTATTACATTTCCGTTCGGATCTATAACCTCGCTGACTATGTACGGCTCGTATAAATTTCCGTTTCCTACCGCCGCAGATACCGCTGCAACAAGCTGTATCGGTGTTACCTTGAAGCTCTGTCCTATCGAGCTACTCGCAAGCTCTACCGTTTTAAAGGTAGAATCGGAGTGGTAAAGACTCATTGCTTCTCCGGGAAGGTCTACTCCGCTAAGCTCCATAAGTCCGAACGCTTTAAAATACTCTCTGAATCTTTCTATTCCGAGCCGCTGTCCTATCTCTATAAACGCGGGGTTGCAGGAGTTTTTTATACACTCGACCAAGCTCTGTGCTCCGTGTCCGCCGTATTTCCAGCAGTCATACTTCTGCCCGCTTATACTTATGGGACTTCCTGTGCAGGTATAACTGAAATTGCTGCTGATCGCATTTTCCTCGATCGCTGCTGCTGCAACAAGTATCTTAAATACCGAACCCGGCTCGTAAGGATCGGATATTACCGAATTCCTCCACTGAGCGTACTGAGCCTCTCCAAGCACCTCTTTATATTCGTCCCCCGTAAGTCCCGCAAGTATCTCTTGAATCTCGGGATCTGCTATCTCAAGGGGACTGTTCGGGTCAAATCCGCCCGAAGATTCCATTCCCAAAATTTCACCGGTCTTTACCGAGTACACTATCGCTATTGCACCCTGCCCTACCTCGTGCTCCTTGACCGCAAGATCTATATTACGCTTTATTATCGCCTGTATTTTTTCATCAATCGTCAGCTTTACACTGTTTCCGTCCTGCGCCTCAAAAAGCTTTTCGTAGCTCGTCGGCATATCAAGTCCCCATGCATTTTTTGCTGATACCATCTTTCCCGGTGTACCGCTCAGCGTCTTGTCATAGTACGCTTCAAGTCCGTACGCTCCGTTATTCTCATATCCGGTAAATCCGATTATTGAAGATGCCAAATTTCCGTACGGGTAGTATCTTTTGCTGTCCTCTTCACAGTATATTGCTCCGCTGTTCAGCTCATCTGCAAAGGCCACCACTGCTTCAGCGGTATTCCAGTCCACCTTCTTCTTTATTATTGCATACGCCGTTCCTCTTTGAGTTGCCTCATATATAAAATCACGGCTTACTCCCGTTATCTCGGAAAGTCCGTCCGCAACCGTATCTCTCTGGCTTTCCTTTATGTTTACGGGAGATATTACAACAGTCCACGCCGTTGCGCTCTGAGCAAGGACATTCCCGTTTCTGTCGTATATAGTTCCGCGATCAGCACTTATCTCTATCTCTCTGAGCTGCTGTCTTGTCGCCTGCTTACTGTATTCGTCATTTTTTATTATCTGAATATAAAAAAGCCGTCCCGCCAATACTCCCATACATATTATCAACAACATAAGTGTCAGGGTAAGCATTTTCTTTTTCATCGCGCTGTCAGGAGCCGCCATCATTTTACCTCCAATACCTTTAGTGCAAAACGAGAGTTAAGACTTTTATTCTTAACTCTCCTCCCTTTGTTCTACATAAAATATTATTTCCCTACACCCCAACATATTCCAATATTGTAGAAAATATCTCTTTTATTCTCGACACTATCGTACCCTTTGCGTTATCAACAGACTCAACTACATCCTCTGTATCTATAGATATATAATGCACTCTGTCCTTCTCTATTTTTACCATTCCCAAAGCTTCAGCTTCTTTTTCTATATTCTTTATGGACATAGCACTGTCAAGCTCCTCACGAAGCTTTTCGCCTTCGTCCTGAAGGGCTGCAAGCTCACTTCTTGCGCCGTTTATCTCGTCAGATACCTCCGCAAGCGCCACCTGATTATATATCATTGATATCGTTAAAGATACCGCAAGTATTATTCCGAGTATCACCTTTATCGGTGCTCCCTGTGCCTCGCCGTTTCGTTTTACTACTCTCAGCTCGACTACTTCTTGCCTCTGTTGTTCTTTTTTAGGTTCATACGCTGATAAGTCATACGCTGCATTATCTATGTACGCCATACTTCACAACCCTTTATATTTTTTCTATCGCTCTGAGCTTTGCGCTCTTGCTTCTCTTGTTCCTTAAAAGCTCCTCTTCGCTCGCTTCTATCGGCTTTCTGTTTACCAGCCTGCCCTCCGGTACTCTTCCGCACACGCATACCGGAAAATCCGGCGGACACACGCAGCCTCTGCACCAATCCGCAAACTTTTGCTTTACTATCCGGTCCTCAAGCGAGTGAAACGTCAATACCGCTATTCTTCCGCCCGGCTTTAATCTTTCAAACGCTCTGTCAAGTCCTTCAGATAGACTGTTCAGCTCCGAGTTCACTGCTATCCGTATCGCTTGAAACGTCCTTTTGGAAGGATTGCCTCCCTCGCGCCTCGCTGCCGCCGGTATCGACTCTTTTACTATATCGGCAAGTTCAAACGTAGTTTCGATCGGTTTTTCCAACCGTCTTTTCTCTATATTACTTGCTATCCTGCGGGCAAACTTTTCTTCACCGTATTCCCACAGTATCTTCTCTATCGCTCTCGCTTCGTATCCGTTAACTATATCGTACGCGCTGAGTCCTTCTTTACTCATCCTCATATCCAGCTTCCCGTCGTTATGATAAGAAAACCCGCGCTCTGCATTATCTATCTGGTAAGACGAAACTCCGAGATCCATCAGCATTCCGTCTATCTTCTCTATCCCCATCTCGCCCAGCACTCTGTCTACATAGGCGAAATCCGATTTTACCACCTGCGCCGTTTTGTACTCCTTAAGACGCTCCCCCGCAGCCTTCACCGCGTCAGGATCCTTGTCAAAGGAGATCAGCCTTCCGCTCGTAAGCCTTTTGGCTATTTCCGAGGAATGTCCGCCGCCGCCGGCAGTACCGTCAACGTATATCCCTTCCGGATTTATATTCAGTGCTTCAATGCACTCCTCAAGCATTACCGGACTGTGTTCAAATTTCATAACGCTCACCTAAAATCCAAGCTCGTCCATCGCCTGACCTATCATATCGGAAGTAAGCTGCGAACAAGCTTCCTGCCATCTTTCTTTGTTCCATATCTCCGCTCTGATAGAGGCTCCGATTATGACTATATCCCTTTCAAGTCCCGCGTACTCTCTGAGGTTCGCCGGAATGAGTATTCTTCCCTGCTTGTCCGTTCCCACAAGTGCAGCACTCGAAAACAAAAATCTCTGCAAATTACCCGCTTTGGACATCGGCAATGCATTTATCTTCTGAGTGAGTACCTCCCACTCCTCTTTTCCGTACACAAAAAGACAATTTTGAAGGCCCTTGGTTACAACAAATTCTTCTCCGAGGCTTTCTCTTAATTTCACGGGAAATATTACTCTTCCCTTCGGATCCAAGCTGTGTTCATATTCGCCTATAAGCATTTCCCGTCGCCTCCTTTTTACTCATTTTTAACCCATTTAGAGCCACTTCTATCCACTTTTCACCACTTTAATTATAATTATACAACCTTTTACTAAAATTGCAATAGTATTTTTAAGTTTTTTTCACTTTTTTCTTACTATTTTTTTCAAAATTTCCCTGTTTTTGCCTCGTTTTCGGCAAAATACCGTTTAAGTTATAATTTATTAATAATTTTTTTACTCTTTCCTCTATTTTTCTTCTTTTTATAAGTTTAAAATAGTATTATCAAAATCAATCGGAAAAGAGGTTCTTTATGCTTTTATTTCGCGCATCTGTCGGTCTTTTAGCAAGTAGCATACTTTCTGCTTCTATGCTTTTTTCAGGTTGTGCGGCTCCTCAAAATTCAGAAAATGCTTTTTTGGGTTCCTCTGCGCCTTCTTCAAATGAAATATTCTCCTCGATGTCCTCGAAAGAAGAGTCTTCATCTGCAGCTTCCGGCTCCTCTTTCGATACAAATAACCCCAACGACTCCTTTCGGGAAAACGCCTTACACTCTGCAGTAAACACTATTTTGGATGATATAATTTTCAGTTATGTGGGTCCCTTCTATTTCCACTTTTACTGCCGAGAAGCACAAGACTTTTTGGGATATACCATTGATGCCATCCCTTACAGCGACGTTTCTATTCCACAGCTGTGTCTTGAAACCGAATGGCTCCAGGACGGCTACGGCTGCAGCTACTATATGGTCCACTTTTACTCCCGCGAATACGACCCAATTAACCACATGCTCAACAAAAAGACCGTTAACCGTTATGTCGTTTCTTTGCCCGACGGTAAAATTACTCCGATGCTCGACCCAAGCGGTAACTTTATGAAAGAATACAACGATATGATAAAATAGCTCGAAACCAAGGACTGCAGACTCAAAATCCGCAGTCCTTATTTTTTTATATTTTTTTCAAAAAACTATTGACATCAAGATATTTAAATGATATCATTTTAATATCAACAATGAAAGGACAGATTTTATG
>CAJGEB010000035.1 GCA_904502045.1 uncultured Oscillospiraceae bacterium | reverse complement strand
TCTTCCTTGTTGTAAACTACCTTTATATTTAATTCGCCTCTTATTATCGCTTTATTGGCAATTATTTTTGAATCTGTTACAGAGGATGATATTGATACATTAAGTATCTCTTGAGGACTCTCTTTTCCGTAGGCAAGTTCAAGCTCCTCGCTCACTTCAATCGTTTCTGTTTTATCTCCTATTACCCGCATCATCGAGCTCTCTTCTTTTTTTATCTGAATTCCGCTGCCGTATGCGTCCTGCACTATCTCCACACTTTTTTGCCCTATTACTTTTACTTTTAACACTACACTTCCTTTTATATATATCCTTCTTTGATTTATCGCTCGGCAGTGAAGATATCCTATCGTGCTCGCTGCTATTACCATCGCATCATCAGCTGCATTTTTTAAATCACAGCTTTTTGAAAACGGTATTCTTACATCATATCCGCTAAGTCCGCCGCTGTCATTTATGTAGTAGACTTTTATCAGTGCTGCTCCTTCTACCGTCACCTTATCTCCCAGCACTCTTTTTTCGGTTATTACCGTTTCACCCGTGCACTTCAATATCCTTGCTGCTTCCGGACAGTAATCCGGTAATAAAATATCACTCTCTATCGCCTGCTCATCCGCATACTCGCAAAGTGTTTCGTTAACGATTGCCGGTTCCTTTAATACCTTAAGATCCATCTCTGTTTACCTCTCCTTTTTATAGTTTCTCACTTCACTATATTCATATTTTGTCCCAAATATTCTGTTGTGCTGTTTTTTATGAATAAAAATAATCTCTCCCCAAAAAGTACTTTGACTTTTTCGGAAGAGATCCTCTTTTTTGTATTGTTTTTTTACTCTACTTCGCCTTCAAGCAACTTCATTACTCCCTTGTAAAACTCAGACGGCGCTTTTAAAAAGTTCCTCTTTATATGTTCCGCGTGCTCTTTAGTAGGCGCAAACAGCGAAAGTTCCAACAGATTAGACCCAAAATCTATTATCTTCATTTCAATGATATATCCGTCGTCTGCTTTCCTGATATTTACAGTGTTTTCTGCTTCAATCCTCATTCTGTTGAGCAGCTCTTCACCGTACTTTATTACCTTCTCTCGCAACGATAACGGAATATCCCTCTCGCAAAGCTCAGCCGTCTGACGTCCCTCTTTAGATACCTCATAATACTCCGGATTCCTGCTTTCCTTCTTCAGTACCATATTGTCTTCAGGATACCTGAAATTTTCAAGCACCGACATAGGATTCGTCTTTGCCTTTACAATATGCCCCGTATCTATCAGCTCCGACACCGCTTTTATAAGCTCGAAATAATTTACAAGCTCTCCTGAAACAAGTATCTCACTAAGCTGCTCCAAGCTGAGCGGAGTTTTTATATTCGTTAAAAGATAACATATGAGTATCTTTATCTGAAAATCATAGTCGGGCGCTCCGGGATTTACTCCCGCTTTAACTACTCCCGAAAATCCACTCATATCTACATCCCCTTTTCCATTTTTCCCTTAATTATTTTACTACATCTCCTCCTATAAGTCAATCGCCTCTCTTTCCCATTTTATATTTATTTGTCATTGACTTCTTGAAAAAAATATTATAAAATTAGTTATACGGTAATATAATATTATATGTTGTTTGAAAGGAATGATTTTAATGTCCGAAGAATTAGAATACGGTCCGGATATACTCTCTCTCGTTGATGAGGATGGCGTTGAGCACTCCTTTGAGCTCATTGATTCCCTTGATGTCGATGACAAAAGCTACGTTGCTTTGATTCCCGTTGCGGATGACGATTCCCTTGAAAATGATGACGGTGAGCTCATTATCCTCCGCATTATTGAAGAGGACGGCCAGGAATTCCTTGAGGCTATCGAGGACGAGGACGAATTCAACGAGATCTCCGCTATGTTTATGGAAAGACTCGAGGATTTCTACGATATCGAAGAGGAATAATCCGTTCTTAAAACTCCCCTGCTTTGTTCGAGAAACCGCCGGCATTTTTAATCCTACAAATGTTTTGAATAGGGATTCCTGCTCTTGACGCGGATTGCAGACCTCCCATTTTTATGGACGAAGGGAGCGCGAAACGTTAAGGAGGTTTTACCCAACCTGTCTCGTTACGGGGTTCTAACATCCGGCTTTTCGGCACTTGCGGGGGTATTTATTTTTACGAGGTGTTTTCTGTGGTTAACGATTGGCTTGCGCGTACCAAGTCCCTCATCGGAGAGGATTCCGTCGCCATATTGCAAAAATCCAAAGTAGCAGTCATAGGTCTCGGCGGTGTCGGCGGCTCCGCTTGCGAGGCTCTCTGCAGAGCAGGTATCGGAAGCCTCTTGATTGCAGATTTCGATACCGTCGATATTACTAACCTAAACCGACAAATTATAGCTACCGTCGATTCGGTTGGACGTAAAAAGACCGAAGTTATGAAGGAGCGGCTCAGAGTTATAAATCCCGATATCAGTATTACTTCTGTCGATAAATTTATCTCCGAGGAGTCCGGAGACGCTGTCTTCGGTTATTCACCCGATTTTATTGTCGATGCGGTAGATTCGGTTTCGGCTAAATTGTATATTATAAAAAAAGCTCAGGAGCTTTCAATTCCCGTTATCAGCTGTATGGGAACGGGTAACCGCACAGATCCTACAAAGCTCCGTGTGGGTAAGATCGAGGATACTTTAGGTAACGGCTGCCCTTTGGCAAGAATAATGCGCAAGGAATCCTCAAAAAGGGGTATTTCCTCATTCAAAACAATTTACAGCACTGAAATTCCCGCCAAAGTTTCCTGCGGAGATGCAGGCGGTAAACATTCCCCCGCAAGTATCTCGTTCGTTCCCCCGGTTGCCGGATACATTATTGCTTCCGAGGTAGTTAAGGAATTGCTCGCAAAGTATAAATAATACCCTCTTAACGAATAATAGTTTCGTTAGGGGGTTATTTTTTGCGCAAAAATTTATTAGCATCTTTAGCCGGTTTCTTAACCGGTATACTAAACGGATTGTTCGGCTCCGGCGGCGGTATGGTGGTAGTACCGTTTTTGAAAAAATTGGGTCTTGAGCAAAAATCCGCTCACGCTACATCCGTATCTATTATTTTACCCCTCTCAGTATTGAGCGCCGGAATTTATATTTCCAAAAATTATATGCATATAAACGACGTCTTCCCTTTTCTTCCCGGCGGTATTTTAGGAGCCGCTTTCGGTGCTTTTCTTATGAAAAAAATATCGCCGAAGCTCCTGCAAAAGATCTTCGGCGTTTTCATTCTGTATTGCTCCTACAAAATGCTCTTCTCTTAAATATTCCCCGCTTCTTCGGTCGGTTCGGTACTTTCCGCAACCGCCGTTTTTTCTATCCTTTTTCCCTCTTTATATGAGCGGGTTATATACCTCATAAAATCGTAAAATATCGACATTACCGGCACCGATAAGACCATTCCGACTACTCCAAACAGTCCGCCGCCCAATATTACCGAGCTGAACACAAGCGCTGCCGGTAATCCGACCGACTCTCCAACTACTTTCGGATATATTACGTTTGATTCCAACTGCTGCAATACTACACACATCACTATAAACCAAAGCGATTTTATAGGGTCAACCATAAACAATATCGCAACTCCCGGAACCGCTCCGATTATTGGTCCGAATATGGGGATTACGTTAGTCGCTCCGATTATTACACTGATAATAAACGCGTACTCAAACCCGAAAATTCTCATCGTGATGTAACACATCGTACCCATTATAAACGCTTCCACAAGCTGTCCGCCTATAAAACGCTTGAAGGTTCCGTTAAACATACTTAAAAACTTCGTAACAGTTCTGTATATTTTCTCGTTCATTAACGCGCGCAAACCTTTATTTATCTGGGCTCCAAGCTTCTTCTTGTCATATAAAATGTACCCCGATATTACTGCTCCGATTATTATGTCAATTATCGTATTTACAAATTTTATCGCAAAATCTATTATTCCGTTAGTAGCTCCCAATAATATCTCAGGCAGCTTCTGTAAAATAGTATATAGGTTCTCTTCAAATACCTCAAATAATTTCTCGCCTATTCCAAAACGCTCAACTATTCCGTTTAAAAACGCAGTCACTCCTTGATAATACGTTTCTAAATTACTCGAAAACATTTCTATACTCGATATTATCTGCGGTATTATCAAAAGAAATATTCCGCTCACTATCGCTATTGCCGCTATATATGTCAAAACAAGCGAAAATATCTTCACAAGCTTTCTGCGTTTTCCTTTAAAAAGCTTTGTAAACAGTCTCTCGAACGCTCCGTACGGTATATTTAATATAAACGCTATACACAGTCCGATTATCAAGGGCCTCAATATATGCAGCAGTACTTTTATTCCGCTTATTATTACTGCGTAATCTCTTACCACAAAATACATCAGCAGTATGCATACTGCAAATATTATCCCTCGTTTTACTTTTCTCTTATCCATATCTCTTAATCCATTTCATCAAGTGTAAGCTCGTATGCAGGCAAAAACTCCTCTATAAATATCTCTGCCTCTTCTATCTCTCGCTTGTGTATCTGCTCCGTTATCGCTTGCTTCGCTTTCACAAATTCACGGTTCCCCGCACTCTCCTCTTGCAGACACTTTATCACCGCTGATAATTTATCAGCTGCCCACAAAAGCTCCCTCTCCTTCAAATCCGCGCTTTCCTCAAAATATCCCTCATACTCTTCTCGCATATCCTCCGGCAAAAGCTTCAGCAGCTTTTCATTCGCCAGCTTCTCAAGCTCCTTATACGCTTTCTTTATCTCGGGATTGTTATATTTTACAGGAGTCGGCAGGTCCCCCGTCAGTATCTCACTGCAATCATGGTAAAGCGCTCTCAGCACTACCCCGCTCACATCAACCTCATTACCCAGCCTCTTGTTCGATATTACCGCCAACGCGTGCGCTATATATGCTGTTTCCAGCGAATGCTCACTCAGATTCTCATTCATACTGTTCCTCATCAGCGCCCATCTGTTTATGTATCTCATCTTCGACAAATATGCAAAAAAATCGTTAGCCACTACACCGACACCTCCTTATCATATAACAAAAAAGCGAAATCCGATATTAAAATCAGATCCCGCTCTGTTCGCCTCAGACTCTATTAGCCCGCTTTGTTCAGTTTGCATACGAGAGCCGATTTCTTTCTCGCTGCATTATTCTTGTGTAATATACCGGCCGCTGCAGCTTGGTCAATATCCTTTACCGCAAGTCTTACCAGTTCCTCTTTATCAGAGGCGTTAGCGCTTATCGCAGCCTCCGCTTTCTTTATTGCGGTCTTAAGAGCGGTTTTTGCAGACTTATTCGCCTCAGTTTTTGTTGCAGAAACGAGTACTCTCTTCTTTGCAGATTTAATGTTAGGCACACCAAACACCTCCTTATTTTTATGCTTTACAAAACATTACAAATTATATTAACATTTATTTTCGCAAATTGCAACCGTTTTTTTAAAAAACTTTCGGATAAAATAATTATAATTTCAAAAAGGGAGTATTTTTTTCTATGAATCTCAGAACCGACCTCGCTTGTGAAGCTTATGAACTCCACAAAGAAAATATCAAAGACGGTATTTTTCAGACCGATTTCAATGTTTCGGGTATTGATTTCGTTAAAGTTGATGTTACTTCAGATGCTGCCTCAAAACAAATCGGTAAACCTTGCGGCTCTTATATCACCGCTTTTGTCAGCTCTCTCCTCGACGGTAACTCCGACTTAGTAACTGCTGCTGAGGCGGTTTCCAATGAAATAAAAAAATTACTCCCCGACAACTCGTCCCCCGTTTTAGTCGCAGGGCTCGGCAACAGAGATATTACCCCTGATGCTCTCGGTCCGAAAGTAGCAGACCGCATCCTCGCTACAAGACACCTCTCCTCAAATTCCGATACCGCCTATTTCCGCCCCGTCTGCGCAATCGCTCCCGGAGTTTTGGCTCAAACCGGTATAGAAACAAGCGAAATTATCTCATGCATATCCTCTGAGGTATCTCCCTGCGCTGTCATACTGATTGATGCTCTCGCCTCAAAAAGCGCCCAGCGTCTCGGAAATACCGTTCAGCTCTCCGACAGCGGCATTTCTCCCGGTTCAGGTGTTTTTAATTCAAGAAAAGAAATCAGCGCCTCTTCTTTAGGCGTAAAGGTCATCTCAATCGGGGTTCCCACCGTTGTAGACGCCGCTACCCTCGCTTTCGACCTTCTTAACGAGGAAGAACGCACAGAACAGCTGCAAAGTAAATTCAAGCTTAACGGACAATCCCTTATGATAACTCCCCGAGAAATTGACGTTATTCTGAAACGCTCCTCCGAGCTCATATCCCTTGCAATCAACAAAGCTCTTCACCCCGATTTAGACACAGATGAAATCCTCTTTCTTCTCAGTTAGCTATCATCGGTACTTTGAAGGCGGGACTCCTTTGTTCTTTTTAAATACCCTCGAAAAATAAAGCGCATCATCAAATCCCACGGAATTCGCTACCTCTGACACCGATAACTCGGCATTCTTCAAAAGCGCCGCAGCTTCATTTATCCTGTATTTCTCTAAATAATCACTCGGTGATATCGACAACTGCATCATAAATACTCTGTACAAATGGCTCCTCGACACTCCAACCGCTTTGGCTATATCGGTTACGTCTATCGGTGCCGAGTAGTTATACTTTATAAAATTTAATGCCGCTCTCACATACTTATATCCGCCTCGTTCAAGCGCAGACTCCTCTTCGTTCATCTGCATAAGCTTCGCCAAAAACAAATATAAATGCCCAAGCATCTCCGTTTCATGCGCTGTGTCTGCTCCTTGTCCGTTATATATATTACTCATCAGCGATAAAATCGTTTCATGCTCCGTTATTTTTATTACCAAATTATCTCCTGCAAAAGAAGTCATATTAAGAAGATATTTTGCATCTGTTCCGTTAAATCCTACCCAACAATATTCCCACGGATCATCTTCATCTGCACAATAATATATTACTGCAGACTCCCGCGCCAAAAACATATCTCCCGCCGAAAGATGATATTCCTTGCCTCCGACTCGGTATATTCCCTTTCCCGAAACAACGTAATGTATCAAATAATGATCCCTTACCGCAGGTCCCCACGAATGTCCGCCTCTGCATTTCTCATACCCGCTGTTATATACCGTCAGCGATATATTGTTCTTTACCGAAGATTTAAACGATTTTTTTAATATGCTTTCAGACATCTTTCTACCCCTTTCAGTAAAAAATCTTTTTATGCTATTGCGTTTTCTTATATTTTATATTATAATATATATATTCCGTTTTTGCAACATTAATCCATAACTTTTTATAGCTTAATCCTTTTTATTGATTTTGTTATTTTTGTGTAATTGATTTTATCACTTTATTTTCGTATACTGTTCTTTAGCTTCATTTTTATTGTTGGAGGAATTTTTATGAATAGAAAAATTATTCTCAGCTCAGACAGCACCTGTGATCTGAGCGCTGATATCAAAGAAAAATACAGCGTTAACTTTTTCCCATATCACATTCTCCTCGATGAGCAGGACTATATCGACAACGTGACAATTACTCCTACGGAGCTTTTCGATGTGTATTATAAGAAAAAATTGCTCCCCAAAACTGCCGCTATCAACTCAGCGGAATACGGTGAATATTTCAAAAAATGGGTCGACGAGGGGTATGATGTAATACATTTCAGCCTCGGCAGCGCCCTTTCCAAGTCCTATCACAACTGCACAATTGCCGCTGAGGAAATAGGCCATGTTTATCCTATTGATTCCTGTAACCTCTCTACCGGTATAGGCCTTTTGGTTATGGAAGCGGGCGAAATGATAAAAGCAGGTCTTTGTGCCGAGGAAATTAAAGATAAAATTAATGCTATGATCTCTACCTCCCACGCAAGCTTTGTTCTCGATACTCTTGAATTTATGCGTGCCGGCGGCAGATGCTCGGCTGTAGCCGCTTTCGGTGCAAATCTCCTTCAACTTAAGCCCTGTATCGAGGTTGATAATGCTAATCACGGCTCCATGAAGGTAACCAAAAAATATCGCGGCTCCTTGGCTTCAGTTCTCGTCAGCTATGTTAAAGACAGACTCGCTGCTTACGATAACATCCGTACCGATAAAATTTTTATTACTCATTCCGGTATTGATCAGCAGTACATAGATATCGTCAGGGATACTATAAATTCCGTGATGAAGTTCGATAATATATACGTTACTACCGCAAGCTGCACCATCTCCTGCCATTGCGGTCCCAACACTTTAGGTATTCTCTTCCTCACCGAAAACTGATCCCTTACAAATAAATATTAAAGACGGAGCTTTAGGTCTGCACTTTTAACCGTGCACGCCGTTTGCTCCGTCTTTTTTGCGCAATCATCTTCTGAGCGCATCTACCGCTTCCAGCCGCGATGCTTTATATGCAGGATAGGCTCCGAAAATGCTTCCCTCCAACACAGAAAGTACTATTCCTAAAATTATGATCCCCGCATTTATCGTTATCGGAATTTGACTTACGGCTTCGAAAACAAGTATCAATATTACTCCGCTCCCGACTCCGAACACACTTCCCAAAAAGGAAATCAGCATTGATTCCAACAAAAATTCCCACATTATTTTTACACTTTTTGCTCCGATCGATTTTTTTATTCCGATCTCTTTTGTCCGCTCCTTTACCATGCTGATCATTATCGTCATAGTTCCCAGCCCTGCTACCACAAGAGAAATTCCTGCCACAAGCGACAACGCTACAACGACAATATCCATTATTTTCGTAAGATTTTCCTTGTGCGCCGCTATATTGCTCACTCTGTACCCTCGTTTTATGTTACTGCTTTTCTCAAGCGCGCTTATTATCACTTCTCC
>CAJGEB010000034.1 GCA_904502045.1 uncultured Oscillospiraceae bacterium | reverse complement strand
GTCGATGATTGCGGGACCCACCGGTCCCACAGGTCCTGCAGGAATTCCGGGAGCAACGGGTCCCACAGGACCCACCGGCGCAGCAGGAGCCGCGGGTGAGATAGGTCCCACCGGACCCACAGGCGCAACGGGAGCCGCAGGCGAAATAGGTCCCACAGGCCCCACGGGTGCAACCGGAGCCGCAGGCGAAATAGGTCCCACAGGCCCCACAGGCGCAGCCGGAGCCGCAGGTGAGGTTGGTCCCACAGGTCCCACAGGTGCAACGGGAGCCGCGGGCGAGATAGGTCCCACGGGACCCACAGGACCTGCAGGAACAGTAACTCCGGCAGGAGCGGTAGCGGATCTTGCATTAACGGCTACACTTGAAGAAACAATTCAGACGGTCAACGCGCTTTTAGCCTCGCTGAGAGCGGCAGGAGCGCTTGAAGCTTAACTTTAAAAAATCGGCATTCCTTTTTGGAAGGCCGATTTTTAGGTAGGGGTGTAGTGGTGCGAAAATATAAAATATACGTTTACGCGATATGTAAAAACGAGGCGAAATTTGCGAAGCGCTGGATAAAGTCGATGAGCGAGGCGGACGGAATATACGTGCTTGATACCGGCTCGGATGACGGCAGCGAGGAGATATTAAGAGGGGAAGGCGTAAATGTAACGCGTGAGGTAATATCTCCGTGGCGCTTTGACAGAGCTCGGAACCGCTCTCTTGAGCTGGTACCTGAGGATGCGGACCTCTGCGTGTGCACCGATCTTGACGAGGTATTTCACGCGGGGTGGAGAGAAAAAATGGAAGCGGCGCTTGATAAGGGAGCAAATCTTTTGAGGTACCGTTACACGTGGAATTTTCTGCCCGACGGACAAGAAGGGTACGTTTTTTGGATAGAGAAAGCGCACGCAAGGCATGGATTTAAGTGGGTAAATGCGGTGCATGAGGTACTGAAAAGCGAGGTAGCTGTGAAGGTGGAGGAGGCAAGTGGAGTACAGATAGACCATCTTGCAGATGAGAGAAAGTCGCGTGCGCAGTATCTGCCGCTACTTGAACTTGCGGTGAAAGAGGATCCCCAAAACGACAGAAATATGCACTATCTCGGGCGGGAATATATGTTTTACGGCAGATGGAAAGATTGTGAAAATACTCTGAAAAGACATCTTGAGATGCCGAGTGCGACGTGGAACGAGGAGCGGTGCGCATCAATGAGATATATTGCGCGGGCAATAAAAAATCAAGGAAGAGAAAACGAGGCAGAGGAGTGGCTTTTGCGGGCAATAGCAGAGGCTCCACATCTGCGGGAGCCGTGGATAGAGGCGGCAGAGGAGGCGCTGCAGAAAAAAAGGTGGAGCGGAGCGCTTTATTTTGCACAGCGTGCCCTTGAGATTAGCGAGCGCGGACGCAGCTACATTAATGAAGCGCAGAGCTGGGGAGCAAAACCGTATGATATTGCAGCACTCGCAGCCTACTATCTCGGACTCTACCGTCTTGCGTTTGATTTCGGGAAAAGTGCGCTTGAGCTTGATAAAAGCAACAAGCGGCTGGCAGAGAATATGGCGTTTTACGAAAAGGCGGTCAAAGACTAATTTTCGTATTTTCGCAAAAGAGAGAGAAGCTCAGCGGAGTTAACAGCTTCGCGCTCGGAGATATGCTCAAAGAGCGTTTTTGCGTCGGAGCCGTCCTCCATCTCTTTGATGAATCCCTCAAAAAGACGGACTGACTCCATTGACCGCTGCCAAGCGAAGAAAACGCGGTCCCTGACGGTTATTTTGACTTTATGCATATTATCCATGATAAATCCTCCTTGAAAATGAGTAGTATCAATATTATTTATAAAAAGGAGTGAATTATTTATCCTGCTGAATAAAACTTTTTTATATGCCGATAATAAAGGTAAAATAAAAAGAGAGGAATGGTAAAGATGCAATTAAGTCAGAAAGAAACGGAGCTCCTCAAGGATCTGAAGGGACAGGAGAAATTATGTGTAGATAAGTACACGAAGCACGCGTCCTGTGCGGTGGATCCTCAGCTCAAAAATTTGTTTACCCAGATAGCGCAGGTGGAGCAGGGACATTTCAATACCCTCACACAGATTGAAAACGGAAGCGTTCCTCAGATGAGCGGCGGCGGACAAAGTAAGCCTACCTTCACGGCGACCTACAATGTCGGAAATACTTCCGACAAGCAAAACGACAGCTACCTTTGCAGCGACCTTCTTGCAACGGAAAAACACGCCTCAGGACTCTACAACACAAGTATCTTTGAGTTTGCAAACGAGGGACTGCGCAACGTGCTCAACCATATTCAAAAGGAAGAGCAGGAGCACGGTAAGATGATATACGATTATATGAATGTAAACGGTATGTATCGGTAAAAGGGTAAAAAGAAAGCTTCTATGGAGTTCCATAGAAGCTTTTTATCTTTATTTTCCCGATACGCTTTTTTTGATGGCGTCGAATACCTCGTCGCTTATCACGTGTTCTATTTTGCAAGCATCCTCGGAAGCTATCTCCTTATCGACTCCGAGGCTCACGAAAAAGTCGGTCAAGAGGTTGTGGCGTTCGTAGGTGCGTTCAGCCGCCGCCCTACCCGACTCGGTGAGAGTGATGTATCCGTATGAATCGACGTTGATGTAATTTGCTCCCTTAAGAAGACCGACGGCGCGGCTGACACTGGGTTTGGAGTAGCCCATTTCCTCCGCAACATCAATACTGCGTATATTTGCTCCTTTTTTTGAGAGGAGATATATCGTTTCGAGGTACATTTCACCGGATTCCTGCAAACGCATAGTCATCGTTCCTTTGTAATGTTATTTTCAGCCGTTATTCATGTAAATCATTATAGCACACACTTACACTACTTGCAAGGGACTACATTTCAAAGGGGTTTAAGATATCATTTTCGCGGAACTGCAGGGAATAAAGCTCCTTATAAGTGCCGTTATTTGCGATAAGCTGGTCGTGGGAACCTCTTTCTGCGATCTCACCGTTAATGATAACGGCGATCTCGTCGGCGTTGCGAATAGTGGAAAGTCGGTGGGCAACAACGAGGGTGGTACGTCCCTTGCACAGCTCGTCGAGGGACTGCTGAATGAGTACCTCAGTGGTGTTGTCGAGTGCGCTGGTAGCCTCGTCGAGAATGAGTATCGCGGGATTTTTAAGAAATACCCTTGCGATACTGAGCCGCTGTTTTTGACCGCCCGAAAGCTTTATTCCGCGTTCTCCTATTTGGGTATCGTAGCCGTCTTGCAGCGTCATTATATAGTCGTGGATATTGGCGCGGCGGGCAGCTTCGTATATCTCCTCGTCGGTAGCGTCGAGCTTACCGTATCGGATATTATCGCGTACCGATCCTGCAAAAAGGAAAACGTCCTGCTGTACGATTCCGATGTTTTTGCGTAGCGATTCGAGGGTAAGGGAGCGGATATTTTTGCCGTCTATGAGTATTGAGCCGCAGGAGCCCTCCAGAGGATAAAAGTGCGGAATAAGATGGCATATCGTAGTTTTACCGCCGCCTGAGGGTCCCACCAAAGCGAGCTTACAGCCCTTTTCTATCTTGAGGTTTACGTTTTTGAGTACCGTTTTAGAGGAGTCGTACGAGAAGGTAACATCCTTAAATTCAATGGTACCCTCAACGTTTTCGAGTGTAACCGCATCGGCAGGATCGCGCTCTGTCGGCTTATCCATAATTTCCTGGAACCGCTTAAAGCCGGTGACGCCGTTTTGGTACTGCTCCATAAAGTTTATGAGGGTAGTTACCGGCGAGATGAAGAGGTTTACCGAAACGATAAAGGTGGAATAATCTCCGAAAGAAATTTTACCGTCGTAAAGGAAGAGTCCGCCTGCGATGAGGATAAAGACGTTGAAGATATCGGTAACGAAAGAGGTAGAGGAGAAGAATTTAGCCATCGCATTGTAGGAACGCTTGGAGGCGTCCACAAACTGCATATTACCGTTTTCGAATTTTTCCATTTCCTTTTCGGCGTTGACGTAAGCCTTTGTAACGCGGATTCCCGAAATACTGCTTTCGGTAGCAGCATTTATCTCAGCCATACTCTTTCTTCTGTCATTGAATGCGCGGCGCATACGGGTGCGGAAGTACAGCGAGGAGGCAATGAGAATCGGAACGCAAATGAATATGATGAGAGTGAGAACGACGTTTATGGTGCAAAGATAGATGAAGGAGCAGATTATCATAACTGCACTTATGAGCAGATTTTCGGGACCGTGGTGCGCAAGCTCGCACACCTCAAACAGATCGCTCGTCATACGCGACATAATACGTCCGGTTTCGTTTTCATCGTAAAAAGAGAAGGGTAATTTTTCGAGGTGTGCGAAAAGATCTCTTCTCATCTGCGCCTGCATACCGACACCGATCATGTGGCCGTAGTACTGAACGAAGTATCTGAGCAGCATACGGATGATGTAAAGTGCGAGTACGACGATTCCCGCGGTCACGATGGTGGAGTACATTTTGTTCGGAATATACTCGTTGAGCATACGGTTTGTGACTATCGGATAGGTCATACCTATAACCGAGATGAGCAATGCCGCGAGCATATCAAGAAGAAACATTTTAATATAAGGCTTGTAGTACGAAGCAAATTTTTTGAGTGTATTCAAACTGATTCCCCCTTGTGATAAATGATAACTCGTTTGAATACTCCCGTCAAGGAAAAAACGCCGAAGAAATTGTAAATTCTCGGCGTCTGTGTTTAAGTTTGTGGAGCTCCTGCAATATCTGAAACGGAAAAGTCGTACAGAAGCTTTTTTTGATATATTTTTTCGTAGGCATTCTTTTTCAGCTCGTAGTCTGCGGCGCACAGCTTTAAGCTGTTTTCGCGTACCGAAAGGGATTTGTCGGGGCAAAGCACACCTAAAACGTGGAGTCTGTACCTGATTTTATTAAATCCTGAGCGGTGCTTTTTCGGAGTTTCTATAAGCTCGGTGAAGCAGGAGATTATCGGAACGTCCATTTCTGCGGCAAATTGATAGGCTCCGCGTTTTAAGGGGCGCGGTTTGCGGTAATGAAACCACATCTCCTGCTCGGGATAGACGAGCAGGAACTCGTTATTTTTGAAAAGCTCGGAAATTACCGAGGGGAGTCCGTGCTTCATATAGTTAATGTCGGGACTGACGGGTATGGTATCGGCGTACTTGAGCAAAATACCGATAGCTCCGGGGATGAAAAAGTTGGTGTCCTTGCTGAGAACGTTTATCCTTTTTCTACCGAGCTTTTTGGTTAGGATTCGTATCGGAGCATGGTCAGTGGGATTAAAATGGTTGCTCGTTATGATAGCGCCGCCGGAAATTTCGGGTAACTTTTCAAAGCCGACGATATCGGTTTTTGTTTTAAAGTAGAGGTTTGAGAGATTTGCGAATTTGCGCACGGCAAAGGACTTTAATCGAAAGGAAATAGATTTGCGCTTGAGAAGATAATTTTCCACAAACTCCTTGCTCTGCTGTGGGGTGAGTATCGGGTCATCGGGCTCGACGATGCTTTGAAATTCTCCCTTTTCGACTGCGCTGCGGATATTTTCGATAACGACATTGCGCCTCGGTGGGATTATCATAGTCTTATCTTCACTCCGCTTTCGTATAATTTTTTGAAGGTAATGTCTTGTGAGGGAATGGTATTTCCGCGATTTATGAGGAGCTCGAGGCAATCGGAGTCCGCCTGCTTTTGCTCGTCGGAATAGTTTGCCTTATATCTGCGGATATCATCAAGGTAACCGCAGGTTTCGGCGTGTTTCCAAAAGAGCTCCTCGTATTGTATGCCGTCGTAGCACCACGGCTTTGAAAAAAGGTTGTAGTGTACGAGCTTTGCGGCTTGAGAGGGAGCGGTATTCGGGTTCGGCATAATATCCCACTCGTCAGAAAGGTGAAGGAGTCTGTCACAGCATATAGCGTTGATGTAATCCTGGTCGGGAGCGATAGAGTCAAAGTGGTAGGTGTTGAGCAGCTCAAGGAAAAATTTATCAAAATTCACCCGTCGGAGCTCAGCGAGATTCATAAGGAGTACCCCTGAATTAATGTACTTATCTTTAGCTACTCCCACTGCGTTTTCCATATAGTTTACGAGCTCCGGAACATCGGCTACGGAGCGGTCGGGACAGGCGGCGACGAGATTACTTCCGAGCGGAGTATCAAAAAGCTCCCTCAGGTCGCCCAAAACGACCACGTCGCTGTCGAGATATATTGCCTTGTCGTACTGCGGGAACATTGCCGGAATAAAAAGCCGGAAATAGATGGTGAGGGTAAAATAATCACAGCGCAAACGGTTTGAGATACTGTCGGTGATGGATTCGAGTCCGTCTTGCATTGCGACAAACTCAATTTGGAAATGGTCTTTGGCGAGAGCTGCGAGCTTTGCTTTGTTTTTTTCGCTGAGGTTTTGGTGGAGTATTATCGCCTTGTATTGATTGTCGCGGGAGGAATTTTGTATTGCGGAATTAAGTGCAACACTCAAAAAAGGGGCGTAGGCGTCATCAATGGAAAAAAATATCGGTATAATATTGCTCATAGTTTTTACTCCTTTAGTTAGATTTAAGTGCAAGGTAGGAAGAAAAGAGTGCGTCATATTCGCGGATTTTTAAGACGGAGCGCACCTTGTCTATCTGCCAAGGCTTTACTGATACCTTTCGCAGTACGGGGAAAAAGCGGAAGCTTGTGGTGAAATGGTGGAATACCGTGTCATCGTGCAGCTTGCGTTGCTCGTTATATTTTCCGCTGCATAATTTTTTAGCGGTACAAAGCTTGTTGAGGGCGGATTGGTCGGGCATAAACATTTTTTTGGTTTTGCAGACACGCCTGCAGCTTCGGAAAAGTCCCGTTTCGCGTATTTTTTTGAGATTAAGCAAAAGTACGCCTGAGTTGATATAGTCAAATTTTAACGGATTTTTTCTGAAAAGGTGCTTACCATAGTAGTCCAAAACTCCCGCGAGCTCGTAATTTTCGATATCCTGATAATAAAACTCGGAAAAATCCTTTCGGCATATTACGTCGTTGTCGAGGTAGAGGATGCGCTCGGGGAGTGAGGGAATCTTATCTGCAAAAAGGCGCAGCATACAAAATGGGGTAAATCGGGTATCGAGATTGGCGGCGGGGAGATTGCGGGAAAAAATCTCGGTAGCATCTATGAGGGTGACGGAGCTTTCGGGGTGCTTTTCTTTTACCTTGCGCTCAAGCTTATATGCAAACTCGTAGGTGAGCGGGAGATACACTTTATTTTCGGTCTTTAAAGATGCGGTGAGGAGGTAGATGCGGAGCGGTTCGGAGGAGTACTCCATCAGCGACAAGACCGAGAGAAGTGTCCCGTCGGCAATGTTTTTATCTCCGCAATATAAGATGTTCATAAGGGGGCTCCTTTCTTTTGGGAGTTGGTTTGGAACCATTGTAAAATCAGGCTCATTGCAAAGCAACCTACCGTTCGTGTTTGGGGTTCTAAAGGTGGTTTAGGGCGGTGGCGAGCGGCTCTACCGGCGGTAGAGAGGGAGTAGAAGCGGCAGTAGAGTCTGGGAATTTACTGTAAATTTACAGAGTTTTAATTTGACAGTAAGGCGAGAGTGTTATAAAATTGTATTATTGTAATGTTTGTAAATTGGAGGGAATCCAAAATGACTGATATAAAACCGATTATTGCGAAAAACATAGTTGACCTGCGGATAGCGGGTAATATGACTCAGAGTGAGCTTGCACAGAAGCTCAATTATTCGGACAAGGCGGTGTCGAAGTGGGAGCGTGCGGAATCTATTCCCGACGTAGCAGTACTTATGGAGATAGCGCAGGTGTTCGGAGTGAGCCTTGACTATTTGACAAAAGAGGAGCATTCCTGCGAAACGGAAAAAACGAACTCCGCAGAGGAGGAAGCTGTGGCAGAAACTGAGAAAAAATGCAGGAACCGTAAAATAGTTGCGGGACTTAGCGTAGCACTCGTATGGTTCGTGGCTACTTTGGTGTTCGTGGTAGCGGACATTTTGTGGAGCGCGAAATTTGCATGGCTTGCGTTTATGTGGGCGCTGCCGGTAACTGCGATAGTGTGGATAGTATTTAACTCAATGTGGTTTAATAAAAGGAGGAACTATTTTATAGTATCGCTCCTTATGTGGAGTGTACTTGCGGCGGTATATCTATCGGTACTGATGGCGGGAGCAAGTATATGGCAGCTGTTTATTTTGGGGGTTCCGGGACAGGTGATAATCTGTATATGGTCGAAGTTTAATGTCGGGAGTAAAAAACAGAGAAAAGATAAAAAAGAAACGGGGCAAAGATGATGGAGCTTAAAGAAGCGATGGAAAAACGCCACAGCGTGAGGCAATATAAGGATATGGCGATAGAAGAGGAAACCGCGGCAAGACTTCGCGAGGAGATAGAAAGGTGCAACGAGGAGAGCGGAATGCATTTTCAGCTTGTTACCGATGAGCCGAAGGCGTTTGACTGTATGATGGCGAGGTACGGAAGATTCAGCGGAGTTTCGAACTACATCGCGCTTGTGGGGAAAAAGAGTAAGGATTTTGATGAAAGGTGCGGATATTACGGCGAGAGGATAGTGCTGGAGGCGCAGAGGCTCGGACTCCACACCTGCTGGGCGGCAATAAGCTACAGCAAAACGCCGGGAGCCTTTGAAGTGGGAAAGGACGAAAAGCTCGCACTTGTGATAGCTGTGGGGTACGGACGGAACAAGGGGTTGGTACGGAAGTCCAAAAGCGTAGAAGAGGTGAGCAATGCAGGTGAAAGCACTCCTGCGTGGTTCAGAGAGGGAGTAGAGGCTGCGCTGATGGCTCCGACTGCGATGAATCAGCAGAAATTTTACTTCACATATAATGAGGACGGAACAGTAAGCGCGAAGGCGGGAGCCGGATTTTACACGAAAATGGACCTCGGAATAGCGAAATATCATTTTCGTGTAAAATCCGGCTCCCGCCTTC